>CAZIVZ010000035.1:0-13557 GCA_964542495.1 uncultured Aquihabitans sp. | reverse complement strand
GTGACCATGGCCATCGACTCGGTCATGATCCGCACCGACATCTTCGAGGTGCCGTAGGCGCGGTCCACGAAGGTGATGGGGATCTCCACCAGCCGGAGGTGGGCCGCCACCATCCGGTGGGCCAGCTCGCTCATGAACGCGTAGCCGTTGGAGGTGGTGGTCTCGACCTGGATCGTGCGCAGCGTCTGGGCCCGATAGGCGCGAAACCCCCCGGTGGCGTCGTTGATGCCGAGCTGGAGCATGGCCGACGTGTACCGGTTGCCCCACCGAGACAGCATCCGCCGGTGCAGCGGCCAGTTCGGCGTGGAGCCACCGGGCACGTAGCGGCTGCCGATGGCGCAGTCGGCGCCCCCCGACACGACCTGGTCCACCAACCTCGGGATGACGACCGGGTCGTGGGAGAAGTCGCAGTCCATCTGGACGATGACGTCGAACCCCTCCGCCAACGCCCACGCGAACCCGTCGCGGTAGGCCACGCCGAGGCCCTCCTTGCCGGGACGGTGCAGCACGGTGACCTGGCCGAGCTCGGCCCCGGCCTTCTCAGCCAGCTCCCCGGTGCCGTCGGGGCTGTTGTCGTCGACCACCAGGATCTCGGCGTCGGGAGCGCTGGCGCGCACCGCCGCCAGGAACGGCCCCACGTTGTCGGCCTCCTGGTAGGTGGGGACCACGACCACGCTTCGCACCTTTCCAGCGTAGGCGACCCCCTGACGACCCTCGGGTGTCGGGGACGCCCGCCCTAGGCTCGCCCTCCATGCCTGCGGCCAGCCCCATCGACCCGGAGCACGCCGCCCGCCGACGGAGGCGGACCCGGTGGGTGCTCGGTGCGCTGGTGCTGGCGCTGGTGGCGGCGCCCGTGCTCAGCGCGGGCTGGAGCCGGGAGCGCCAGGACTGGTACCCCGAGGGCGACGACGCCACCATCGTCTTGTTGAGCCGGGACACGTTCTCGGCCCATCCGCCCCAGCTCGGGATGATCTCCACCGGTGGAGCCGGGCTCGACGACCCGGAGCTGCACCATCCGGGCCCCCTGGAGCTGTACCTGCTGGCCCCCTTCGCCCGGGTGGGCGACTCCCCCGTGCCGGGGGTGACCGTGGCCACGACGGCGGTGAACGTGGGCGCCCTGGCCGGCCTGGCCTGGGCCCTGCGCCGACTGGGCGGACCGTGGCTGGCCGGGGCCGGTCTGGTGGCGGCCGGGCTCGCCCTCTGGGGCCTCGGCGGCGACGTGCCGGCATCGGTGTGGAACCCGTTCATCGTGGCCCTGCCCTTCGCCGCGTTCCTCGCCCTGGCCGTCGCCACGGTGGCGACGCGGCGGGCGCTGCTCCCCTGGACCCTCGCCGTCGGCAGCTTCGTGATGCAGACCCACCTGAGCTACGTGGGCATGGTGGGGCTCGTCTGTGGATGGGTGATCGCCGCCGTGGGGTGGCGAGCCTGGCGGGAGCCGGCGCGGCGCGTGGACCTCGGGCGCCTCGCCGCCTGGTCGGCCGGGGTGGTCGGGGTGCTGTGGGCGGTGCCGGTGTGGCAGCAGGTCACCGGCCAGCCGGGCAACCTGGGCCAGATCGTGCGGTCCGCGCTCGGTCCCGGCGGCGATACCGCCGGCACCAGCGCGCTCGGCGAGCTCGGGCGCGTGGTGGGCGTGCCGGTCGCCGGACTGCGACCCCGCCCGGACATCGTGCGAGTGCTGCCGGACCTCGATGCAGCCTCGGCGCTGGCGCTGGCCCTGCCGTGGGCGGTGCTGGGCGTGCTCGCCTGGACCGCCCGACGCCACGGGGACCGCGTGGTGGTGCGGGCCCTCGCCACGGTGGCCGTGGTCCTGGTGGCCGCGTCGATCACCGCCACCCGGATCCCGCTGAGCGACGGTGTCCTGTACCAGTACTACAGCTTGTGGATGTGGCCCGTGGGCGCCCTCACCTGGCTGGTGCTGGGCTGGGCCACGGTGCGGCTGGCCACCGCATCCCGCGTCCAGAGAGCCGAGGGCGGTACCGCTGGCGTCGCGCCGCGGCGGGTGGGCCGGGCCGCGGTGGGCGGCCTCGCCGCGCTCGCGCTCGGGGTGAGCCTGCTCCCCCGCCCCGGGGCCTGGGCACCGTGGGCGGCCTACCGGCGCATCGCCGGCGAGGTGGTGCCGGCCGCGGTGACCGATCTGCCCGGCACCGGCGCGATCACGGTGCGCTTCCGCGGCGGCACCGCCTACCTGTCCACCGGCTCCGCGCTGGTGCTCGCCGTCGAGTCGGCCGGGCGCGACGCCCGGGTCGACCCGGGCGTGCCCACCGACGTCTTCCCCTGGACCGAGCGCCGCCGGGCCGACGATGGCGGTGGCGGCACGGCCCTGTGGGTGGTCAGCGGCGACGATCCGGCCGACCTGCCGGCGGGTGCCCGGCTCGTGGCCGAGGCGCCCGCGCTCACCGACGGGGAGCGGACCCGTTGGGCCCGCGACCAGGCAGACCTGGTGCGCTCCGTGCGGCGCGAGGGCCTCGTCGACGGTCCGCGCCGGCCCGCCACCGATGCCGATCGGGCGCAACTGGCCACCGCTCGAGAGGATCCCGTGGCCGCCCTCGAGCAGGGCCAGGTGGCGCAGCTCGCGGCCAAGGGCCTGCTGGCCCCACCGGGTGGCGACCTCCACCGGGTCGTCACCGCGGCCCGCTTGGCGGCGCTGGCGGCCGAGGGCTCGGTCCGGGTCTACGTCACGACCTGACGGCCTGCGCCAGCGTTCAAGCCGGAGCGCAGCGCCGGTGGAGCTGGAACCAGGGCTCTCCCCCGCCCTTGTCGCCGTACTCCGAGACCAGGCAGAAGTCCCGGCGCACCACCTCGTTGGGGGCATCGGACCCGATGTCTCGCGACGTGTTGGGCTCGGTCCAGCCCGTCCACACGTTGGAGAGGATCAGCCAGTCGGCGGAGGCGACGTCAGAGGTGAGGCGCGAGCCCTCGGCGTTGGCGATCCCCGGGTCCATCTCGATGAAGTAGGTGGCCGGCACCAGCTCGGGGAACAGGAAGTAGAAGAACGCGTCGCTGTAGGGCGTCTGGCGGAGATCGACCGGTCCGACGAACAGGCGCTCGCCGGGACGGGCCTGGGCGCTCAGGTCCGCCACCAGCGCGTTGGCCGCGGCGGCCGCCTCCGGTGAGCCGTAGTAGAAGTTCCGGCCCTGGCGGTGCACGGGGTAGCCGAACACGTTGCGCCCGAAGGACTGGCCCGACAGGTCCACGTAGGTGCGCACCGTGTAGTGCGGGATCAGGGCCAGGACGATGACGACCACCGGCGCCACCGCGGCGAACGTGCGGCGCCACGCCGGCCAGGACACCTTGACCGCGGTGAGCTCGGCCACCGCCGCGGGGATCAGGGCCAGCGGCACGCAGCTGACCCACGCGAAGTGGGCCGTGTCGGGCCGCTGCATGGCCTGGGTGAGCATGCCGAGGCCGAGGAGCCCCGCCGCTCGCAGCGATCGGGCCCGAGCGCTGTCGGGCTGGCGGCGCACCGACCAGATGCCGACGCCGGCCACGAACAGCGCGGTCAGGGGCACGAGGAAGAACCACAGGAACACCTGGTTGGCCGACGTCGGTGCGGGCAGCGGCCAGCCGAGGGTCCGCAGGCCCGCCGCCTTCTGGAGCCAGCCGTCGAGCTCGCTCCACGACGGGGGCACCGGCAGCGACCGTCCCGGGCGCAGCCGGAACACGGGGTCGACGAACATGCCCTCCACCATGTCCTTCGGCCCGGCGCGGAAGAGCTGGAACAGCACCGGCGAGACCCCCACCACCACCCCGGTCAGCAGGGGTTGCACGCGCGCTCGCGTGGGCCGCCAGATCGCGGCGCCCAGCCCGAGGCTCAGGGCCAGCACCAGGTCTGGCCGGTACAGCAGGGCCAGGCCGGCCAGGCCACCCGCCACCAGCAGGGCGCGCCGAGACGGCTCGGTGCTGCGGGTCGCGGTCCACACCGACCACACCGCCAGCGCCACCGCCCCGTTCCACGCCAGGGCCGTGAGCCCGATGGGGGGGAGCACGATCACGAGCGAGGTGAGCCCGCAGGCCACCGCCACCCGTCGCCCCCAGGGCCGGGCCAGGGCGAACACGCCGAAGACGATCCCGGCGTGCTGGGCCAGGCCGAAGAACCGCTCGGCGGCGAGCGACGTGCCGAACGCCTTGAACACCCCGGCGAGCACCCAGAGGCTGCCCGGCCCGTAGAGGTGGAGGAAGTCGCGGTTGGGTATGGACCCGCGCAGCACCTCCTGGGGGAAGGCGAGCATGAAGCCCTCCTCCATGGGCGGCCCCTGGTAGCGCAGCAGCCCGCGCAGGGGCACGAGGAACGCCGCCACGATGATCCCCACCGCCACCACGTCGAGGGCGCGGAACCGCCGCCACCAGGTGGTCCAGCCCGGCGCCCACCGATCGAGACCCGCGCCGATGGCCACGGAGGCCAGGACGATGCCGGCGAGGTCCAGCGGGGTTCGGAACCGGTTGGCCCCGTAGGCGTAGATCGCGGTGACGGTGACCGTGGCGGCGAGGGCCGCGAAGGGCACGAGGGTGACCTTGCGTCGCCGCAGCAGCAGCGCGCCGGGGATGCTCAGCAGGAGCACCGCCCACCAGGCCCACACCCCGGCCACGCTCACCCGCCTCGACTTGCCGTCGATCTGGTCGAACCGGGCGTTCTGGAAGGGCGCGTACAGGTTCCACGCCCGGCCCACCCGGGCCGCCACCACCCTGGGCAGCTGGCTCGTGTGGGTGCGGGCGTACTCGGTTCCCTGCTCGCGCCAGTACCGGGCCTTCTCCGACGCGTCGCCGGGGGGCTCGCCGTCGCGAGCGCGCAGCTCGTCCTGCCACGGGTAGTACCAGAACCCGAGGAACGCACCGTCGGCTCGGTCACCGTAGGTGTACGGGTTGTTGGCGTAGACCCACACCTCGTCGCTGTTGGTGGACAGCGGGACGACGTGCTCGAACGTGGTGGCGTTGCGCACCATCCACGGCGCCAGCACCACCAGGCAGGCCGCGGCCGCCACCACCAGGTCGACCACGTTGCGGCGGACCGGCAAGGTGCGGCGCACCAGGAGGATGGGCACCACGAGCAGGGGTACGAGGGCGATGGCCTCCCCCCGCGTGAGCGCGGCGAACGCCACCGAGGCTCCGAGCGCCGCCGCCCACCGCCACCCGGGCCGGCGGTGGGCCCGGTACGCGCACCAGCAGGCCAGGGCCACCAGCGCGGTGAACAGGCCCTCCGGCCAGAGCTGGCCGTCGATCGACCACAGCGGCGGGTACAGGGCCGCCATGGCCGCCGCCACCACCCCCACCCGTCGACCGCCGACCTCCCGCCCGAGGATCCCGATCATGGCGACGGCCAGGGCCCCCGCGATGCACGACATCACCTTGTGGGCGAGGAACCCCTTGAGGCCGAGCGCCGAGGGGATGGCCAGCCACAGGGTGAACAGCGGGGGGTGGATCGCCGACGGCACCAGGCGGTGGCTCTCGAGCCAGGTGAACGGATCGGAGAAGCCCTTGCCCTCCACCAGGAAGTTGGCCTGGGCGTGGTAGTAGAACGGATCGCCGCCGTCGGGGTTGCGCCGGGCGATCGAGGTCAGCAGGTAGAGGCGGAACGCGAAGGCACCGAGGGTGATCAGCGCCAGGGCCAGGGCGAAGCGACGGTCGCGCGTCGCTGGGGGGCCGTCGGGCCCGAGGGGGTGGCCCGGGCCGCTGTCCTCCATCGCGGCCCATCGTAGGACGTGGCCCCGTGGGCGACGGGGCAGCCGGCAGCCGACGCGCCGATAGGGTCTGCGCCGTGCCGTCCCCGACTCGCGCCGCACGCCGCGGGCTTCTCCCGGTCGACGGTGGGCCCAGCGGCCGGTCCGTGGCGCTCGCCGCGTTCGCCGGCGCCGTTCCCCTCGTCATCGCCGTGGTGGCCCTGTCTCGCGCCTCCTGGTTTCCCGTGGGAGACCTCGCCCAGGCCGCCCTGCGCCAGGAGAGCTTCTGGGGTCACCCGCCGCTCGTGGGGGCGGCCGGGCGGATCGCCACCACCCCCACCTGCGATCCCGGACCGCTGTGCTTCGGCCAGCAGGGCAACCACCCCGGCCCGGCCATGTTCTGGCTGAGCTGGCCGCTGTGGTGGCTGCTGGGCGGCAGCGGGTGGGCCTACCAGGCCAGCGTGACCGCCCTGGCCGTGGCCGCCTACGCCGCGACGGTGTGGGTGGCCCTGCGCCACCGCGGCCCCCGCGCGGCGGTGGCCGTCGCCGTCGTCGGCGCGGTGCTGCTGCGGTCCTTCGGGGCGAGCGCGCTCACCCAGCCGTGGAACCCCTACATGCCGCTCGTGCCCTACCTGCTGTTCGTGGTGCTGTGCTGGGCCGCGGTGTGCGGGCGCGCCCGCGCCCTGCCGTTCGCGGTGGCTGCCGGCGCCTACTGCGTGCAGTGCCACGTGGGGTACGCCCCGGCGGTGGCGGCCGGGCTCGGCGTCGCCCTCGTGGGGGCGGCGGTGGAGGCCCGCCGGAGCGCCACCGCGAACGCGCTCCGACGCCTCCTCGTCTGGACGGCGGCGGCGGTGGCCGTGGGGGTCGCGATGTGGGTGCCGCCGCTGGTCGACCAGGTGATCCACGACCCCGGAAACCTCTCGATCCTGCTCGACACCTTCCGCGCCCAGACCGACGAGGTCATCGGGTTGCGGCGTGGCGCGCACATCTGGCTGACCCAGCTGGACCCGCTCGGCAACTGGCTGCTCGGCACGCGTCGGATCCAGGGATCGGTGGCGGGCGGTGCCGCCCTCCTGGTGGCCTGGACTGCGGCCGCGGTCGTGGCCTGGCGGCAGCGCCACCGGGACCTGGTCCGGCTCAACCTGGTGCTCGCCGTGCAGAGCGTCTGCGCCCTGTACTGGGCCCTCCGGCTCGACTCGGATCGCTACCTGTACCTCGTGGAGTGGTTCTGGGTGCTGACCGGGCTCATCGTGTTCTCCGTGGGCTGGAGCGCGGCGCTGGTGGCCCGGCAGCTGCGGCCGGCCTGGCACCTCGATCGCCGCTGGCCGGCGTTGGCCGCCGCCGCGCTCCTGGTCAGCACGGCCAGCTTCGCCTACAGCGCGGCTCGGGTGGACCCGCCGGACCTGCGCTACTCGCAGACGGTGGGGGCGCTGATCGGCCCCACCGAGGCAGCCCTCGATCCCGGCGACACCTACCTCGTGAACTGGGTGGACCCCGATGCTCTGGGCGGCAACGGCTTCGGCCTGTTCCTCCAGCTCGATCGCGCCGGCTACGACGTGCGGGCCACCTCGGGCTTCTCCGCCGCCGTGGAGCCCCACCGGGTGGGCGACCTCGCCGACGCCGACGCCGTGATCACCGTGGTCAGCGGCGACGACAACATCGCCGCGGCACGCGCCGCCGCCGGGGTCGAGGAGTTGGCCGACACCGACCACCGGTCCCCCGCCCAGCAGGATCGCTACCGCGCCCTCCAGGCGCGCGCCCAGCAGCAGCTCCGCGCCGCCGGGCTCGACGAGCTGGCCGAGTCCGTACCCGGGTCGATCTGGGTGGCCCTGATCGACCCGGCCACGCCCGACGAAGCGTTCGACACCCTGTCGGCCATGCTCGAGATCGGCCAGGGCACCGCCGTGTTCCGCTCCGACGCCCCCCTGACCCTCTAGCCCGCCCCTGGTTCTCCTTGCACCCGGTGCCCCGAAGGGCACCTCGTGCAAGCAGAACCCGAACGACCTGGACCGCCCGCCGTTCTCCTTGCATCGGGTGACCCGAAGGGGCACCTCGTGCAAGGAGAACCCGGACGCCCCGGTCAGGTCGTGGGCTGAGGGCGGGACCGGCGGCGGCGGAAGGGCTGCTCCACGAAGCGGTAGGACGCCTCGGCGAGGGCGAGGGCGCTGCCCAGACCGACCACGACCTTGAACGGGACCGGTCGGTGGCCGAGGTTCGTGGCCACCATCAAGAACACGGGCACGTGCCACAGGTACAGGCTGTAGCTGCGCAACCCCAGCCAGCGCAGCGGCGACAGGCTCCAGACGCGGTGGAACGACCAGTCGGGGTCGACGATCACCGAGGCCACCAGCGCGGTGGCCCCCAGGGTCACCGCCACCAGCCCGTAGTCGCGGTAGAGGTGGACGTCGCCGGTCTCGGAGAAGCAGCTCACGACCCCCAGGACCGCGATCCCGGCCAGCGCCGGCGCGCGCAGCCACCGGCCCTCGCCCACGCGCAGCAGGCCCCAGAGCGTGAGCAGCGCGAGCAGGCTGCCGGCCACCAGCACGTCGACGCGCGTGTCGGTGCGCAGGTACAGCGGCAGGTAGTGGGCCTGGTCGGTCCAGAGGTTCGCCCGGTGCACCCAGACCGCCACCATGAGCGCCAGCAGCACCCCCGTCTGCACCGAGCGAGAGGCTCGCAGGCGGTGGAGGCCGAGAAGCACGAACGGCCACAGCAGGTAGTACTGCCCCTCGATCGAGAGCGACCAGGTGTGCGACAGCTCGGGAACGAACGGCCGGCCCCACGCCTGCTGGTAGTTGCTGACGTAGAGGAGCGCACCGAGCCCGGACCGCACGCCGACCCCGGTGGTGAGCTCCTCGCCCGTGAGCGACCGGGCGGCGATCGACGGCCAGAGCGCACGGATGGCGACGACGGCGACCACCGTGGCCACCAGCGCCGGGACCAGCCGCCGCGCCCGGCGCGCGGCGAAGTCGGCCACGTCGATCCGCTCGCGGTGAGCGAGGTCGCCGGCCAACTTCCTCGTGATCAGGAAGCCGCTGAGCACGAAGAACAGGTCGACGCCGACGAACCCGCCCGGCAGGATCCGGGGACCCCAGCCGGCGGTGAGGTACGAGGCGTGATACGCCACAACGAGGGCCACGGCGGCGCCGCGCAGGCCGTCGAGCGGTCGCAGGTAGCCATCGGCCGACGGGGGCGCCGCCGGCGTCACGGTCACTTCCCCCGCAACCGGATCCTGGCCAGGATCCACAGGGCGGCCACCCCGTCGGTCCACTGGATCTTCTTGCCCTCCTCGCGCCCGCGGGCCCGGTAGGAGATCGGCACCTCGAAGATGCGCTCGCCCCGGGCGAGCAGCTTGCCGGTGAGCTCGGCCTCGATCCCGAAGCCGTTGGACTTGAGGTCCATGGTCCGCCAGGTGGCTGTGGGCGCCACCTTGAGGCAGGTCTCGATGTCGGTGAGCCAGGCGTCGAACAGGAACGACGCCCACAGCGCCAGCATCTTGTTGCCGAGCACGAACCAGAAGGAGTAGGCGGCGTGGCCGCCGTAGGACCGGGCGCCGTAGACGACGTTGGCGTCGTCGTCGAGGATCGGGGCCAGCAGCGCGGGGAAGTCGGCGGGGTCGTACTCGAGGTCGGCGTCGAGGATGGTGAGCAGCTCTCCGGTGGCCTCGTGGATCCCCCGCCGCAGCGCCTTGCCCTTGCCCTGGTTGGGGTCCTGGACCACCAGGCGCACGGCGCCGGATTCGACGAGGTCGGCGATGGTCTCGGTGCAGCGGTCCGTGGAGCCGTCGTCCACCACCAGGACCTCGGTGGGCACCGGCATGTCGACCGCGAGCAGCCGGTCCAGGGCGGTGCGCAGCGTCTCGCGCTCGTTGTACACGGGCATCACGATGGTGAGCGTCGGCACGGTCACACCTCCAGTCGGGTCCGGGGGCACCGGATCAGTGGGGCCAGGTGGCCGGGTCGTGGCCGAACGCCCGGGTGAGCGGTCCGAGCTTGGCGAGGATCAGGGCCTTGATGATCACGTTGCGCACGAACCACGGGAGCGACGCCGCCTGGCGGGCGGCGTTGCGGGCCCGGTCGGCGGTGGTGAGGTGCTCTCGCCGGTAGTGGGTCATGGACTCCGAGCGGCCCAGGTAGCGCCACTCGCGGCCGAAGAACAGCGAGACGACCAGGGCGGCGGTGACCCCGATCGAGGAGAACGAGTCGTGGATGAGGAGGTCTCCCCCGGGGCGGACCTTGGCGCTCCAGCGACGGATGTCGTCGAGTGCGGGGCCGAAGCGGTGGGCACCGTCGATGTAGAGCAGGTCGATCGACCCGGGGACGTCGGCCAGCGCCTCGCCGGAGAACTTGCGCACGTGCCGGACCCGGCCGGCCACGCCGGCGGCGGCGAGGTTGGCGTTGAACACGTCGTGGTCCAAGGCGGCGTGGTCCTCGAAGCCCTCGAACTCCTGCGGGCCGCGGTCGTTGCCGGCGTGGGGATCGATGGCCACCACGTCGACGCCCGGCTCGGCCGCCGACGCCAGCACGATCATCGAGCGACCGCGGAACGACCCGATCTCGACGATCTGGCCGCCGGCGGGCACCACCCGCGCGCAGGTCCACAGGCGACGGGCCTGGCCCGGCGTCATCCAGCCTTCGACGTCGGCGACGGCCCGCTGGACCTCGTCGAACGTGCTGGCGGGCGTGGTGGTCATGCGGGGAGGCCTCCGTGCGGCAGGGGGAGGGTCGATGCCGTACCGCGCCCACAGGCTGGCACTAGGGTGCGTCGGGGCCGCCGGCGGCATGGACCGGTCGTGCAGCGTACTGCACGGGCTCTCGCCACCCGGCCACCCACTGACGCCCGGAACCGACGTGACCGACTCCCCCGACCCCCTCCAGAAGCTCGGCGACATCGCCGCCGGCGGCGGCATCCGCCGCATCCACGTGCTCGCCTGGCGGGATCTCGACGACGTGGAGGCCGGCGGCTCGGAGGTCCACGCCGCCGAGGTCGCCCGCCTGTGGTCCGAGGCCGGCCTCGAGGTGGTCATGCGCACCTCGTACGCTCAGGGGCACCCCCCGCGGGCCACCCGAGACGGCTACCAGGTGATCCGCAAGGCGGGCCGCTACCTCGTGTTCCCCCGTGCCGCGGCCAGCGAGGCGTTCCACCGCTACGGCAAGCGCGACGCCCTCGTGGAGATATGGAACGGCATGCCGTTCTTCTCGCCGCTGTGGGCCACCGGGCCGAGCGTGGTGTTCCTCCACCACGTCCACGCCGAGATGTGGAAGATGGTCCTCCCGCCCAACCTGGCGCGGATGGGCGACATCCTCGAGCGCCGGGTGGCCCCCAAGATCTACCGGCGCTCGCGGATGATCACCCTCTCGCCGTCGTCCAAGCAGGAGATGCTCGACGTCGGGTTCCGCGCCGACCGCATCGAGGTGGTCCCGCCGGGCGTCGACCCCCGGTTCTCCCCGGGCGGCACCCGATCGGTCACCCCCCTCGTGGTCGGCGTCGGCCGGCTGGTGCCGGTCAAGCGCTTCGACCGCCTGATCCGCGCCGTGGTCGCCGCCCGCCGCTCGGCTCCCGACCTCGAGCTCCTGCTGGTGGGCACCGGGCCGGACCGCACCGCGCTCGAGGAGCTGGTCGCCTCGCTCGACGCCGACGCCTACGTGCGCTTCGCCGGGCGGGTCTCCGACGACGACCTGGTCGACATCTACCGGTCCGCCTGGGCCGTGGCGTCCAGCTCGGTCCGCGAGGGCTGGGGCATGACGCTCACCGAGGCGGCCGCCTGCGCCACGCCGTCGGTCGCCACCCGCATCCCCGGCCACGTCGACGCCATCGCCGAGGGCCGCAGCGGGCTGCTCGCCGACTCCGACGCCGACCTCGCCCGGCAGCTCGCTCGCGTGTCCACCGACGCCGACCTCCGCCGCCAGCTCCAGGCCGGCGCCCGCGAGCACGCCGCCGGCTTCACCTGGTCTGCCACCGCGACGCGGATCCTCGAGGCCCTGGCCGACGAGGCGAACCGGTCCCGGGGCGGTCGGGACCTCCGCGCTTGAGCCCCGCCCTCCAGCGGCGGCTGCGCGCGGCCGTCCCGACCGCGATCTTGGCGGTCACGATCTACCTGCCGCTGCTGCTCACCCGGCCCGGTCGCGTGGGCGCCGACACCAAGTCGTACCTCTACCTCGACCCGGGGCGGATGCTGAGCCGGGCCCCCACCATGTGGGACCCCAACATCGGCATGGGCACCGTCACCCACCAGAACATCGGCTACCTGTGGCCCATCGGCCCCTGGTACTGGCTGGCCGACTCCGTGGGGATGCCCGACTGGGTGGCGCAACGGCTGTGGCTCGGAACCATCTTGTTCGCGGCGGGCGTGGGCGTGCGCTTCATGCTCAAGGCCATGGGCCAGGAGGGCCCGCACGTCACCGCGGCCACGTTCTGCTACGCCCTCACGCCCTACATCCTCACCCTGGCCGCACGCCTGTCGGTCATCTTGCTCCCCTACGCCGGGCTGCCCTGGCTGATCGGCCTCACGGTCCTGTCCCTGCGCCGGCGTCGATGGCGCGAGCCGGCGCTGTTCGCCCTGGTGGTGGCCACCGTCGGCAGCGTGAACGCCACCGCGCTCATCTTGTGCGGGATGGGACCGCTGCTGTGGATCTTCCACGAGGTGCTGGTCACCCGGGAGGTGCGGTTCCGCGACGCGATGGCGGTGGTGGGCCGCATCGGGGTGCTCACCCTGGCCTGCTCGCTGTGGTGGTTGGCCGGGCTGTGGGCCCAAGGCGGCTACGGCATCGAGATCCTGCGGTACACCGAGACGGCCGAGACCGTGGCCATGGCATCGCTGTCGCTGGAGGTGCTCCGCGGCCTGGGGTACTGGTTCTTCTACGGCGAGGACCGCTACGGCCCGTGGATCGCGCCCTCGCGCACCTACATGGACCACCCGCTCCTGCTCGCCGTCACCTACGCCATCCCCACGATCGGGCTCCTCGGCGCCGCCGCGGCGCGCTTTCGTGAGCGCATGTTCTTCCTGCTGCTCCTCGCCCTCGGCCTGTTCCTGGCCGTCGGCGCGCACCCCTGGGACCACCCGGCCCCGGCCAACGCCGCCGTCAAGGCCTTCCTGGAGTCCGATGTCGGCCTGTCGATGCGCAGCCTCCCGCGCGCCGCACCCCTCGTGGTGCTCGCCCTCTCGGTGTTCGCCGGTGCCCTGATCGCGTCGATCAGCGCCGATCGACCCCGACTCGCCCGGCCCCTCACCGCCGGGTTGGTGGCCCTCTGCGTCCTGGCCCTCCCGCCGTTGTGGCGCGGACAGCTCGTGGACGCCAACCTGGATCGCGCCGAGCAGCTGCCCGTCTACTGGACCGAGGCGGCCCAGGCCCTCGATGCCCGAGACGACGGCACCCGCGTCCTCGAGGTGCCCGGCAGCGACTTCGCGTCCTACCGGTGGGGCAACACCGTCGACCCGGTCCTGCCCGGCCTCATGGACCGTCCCTACGTGGCGCGCGAGCTGATCCCGTACGGCTCGCCCGCCTCCGCCGACCTGCTGAACGCCCTCGACCACCGCCTCCAGGAGCAGATCTTCGACCCCGAGGCCCTGGCACCGGTGGCCCGACTCATGGGCGTGGGCGACGTCTCGGTGCGGTCCGACCTCAGCTACGAGCGGTTCAACACCCCCCGGCCGCGGACCCTCTGGCAGTTGCTCAGCACGGCACCCGGCATCGCCGACACCCTCGGGTTCGGCCCGTCGGCACGCAACACCCCACGGCCCGACCTGCCGCTGGTCGACGAGCAGGCGCTGCTCACGCCCCCGTCGCTCGAGGACCCGCCCGAGGTGGGGGTGCTGGGCATCGAGGGCGCCGAGAAGATCGTCCGCACCGCGCCCACCGACCAGCCGGTGGTGCTCGCCGGCGACGGTGACGGCATCGTGGAC
>CAZIVZ010000034.1:0-13719 GCA_964542495.1 uncultured Aquihabitans sp. | reverse complement strand
TCCACCGGGCGATCCCGCCCCGAGGCTTGGCCGACTGCTTCTCGTCGGGCTTCAGGCGCCCGCCCTGCATCAGGTGGACCACGAAGGTGGCCGCGCCGACGTCGAGCAGCAGGTACTTCCCCCGCCGGCCGACCGATCGGAGCGGCAGGCCGACCAGCTCGGCCGGATCGGGCGCGTAGGTCTTGAGCGCCGTGAAGGTGAGGGCGCGAAAGCCCGACAGCACCGCACCGGCGAGCTCGGCGTCGAGGCGCTCGGCGTGCGCTTGCAGCTCGGGCACCTCGGGCACTCAGCCCACCTCCTCGGCGGCCCCGACCGCCGGGCCCAGGTCGGTCTGGTCCCGCACCGACGCGAACACGTCGTCGAGCGATGACAGCACCAACTGGTGGTCCAACAGGACGCGCAGGTCGCCCCCGACCTGGAGGGTCCCGGCCATGAACGCCCGCTGGGCGGAGCCGATGCCCCGCACGATGTCGCGCGCCGTCTCGTGATCGAGGGTGAAGCGCACCACGGCAGCATCGCCCGCCAGAGCGCCCGCCGCCGGGCCGGGCGTCACCGAGACCGAGCCGTGGTCGAAGACCACGTGGTAGGAGACGTCGCCGTGTGGGCCACCGGTCACCCGCTGCTCCACGACCAGGGCCACGTCTCGCGTCGCGTCGGCCAGGCCCGGGTGGCTGCGAGCCGCCCGGTCGAGGGCCGCCACCCACGCTGGGGACAGGTACGACAGCATCCCCGGCACGCTACCGGCCCCTACGATCGGGCCACCCCAGCCGGAGATGCCCATGTCGATCGTCCCGCCCTCGGATGAAGCCCGCCACGGCGTGGGCGCCGATCCCCTGTGGAGCGAGAGCTACTACCTCGACTTCGTGGACGAGGTGCAGGGCGTGGCCGGCTACGTGCGCCTCGGCCTGTGCGCCGGGCTCGGGCGAGCCTGGTACTGGGCGTGCCTGGTGGGGCCGGACCGCCCGCTGGTCACCGTCATCGACCACGACGTGCCCCTGCCCGCAGCTCCCTCGCTCGAGATCCGCACCGAGGGCCTGTGGGCCGACCTCACCGTGGAGACCCCCTTGGACCACGTGAGCGTGGGTGTCGAGGCGTTCGCGGTCGCCCTCGACGATCCCGCCCACGTGTACGGCGACCTGCGTGGCGAGCGTGTCCCGTTCGGGCTCGACCTCGAGTGGGAGACCGACGGTGGGCCGCCCTACCCCTACCCGGGCGTCGACCGCTACGAGGTGCCGTGTCGGGTGCACGGTCAGGCCATGGTGGGCCAGGAGGTCCTGGAGGTCGACGGGTGGGGCCAGCGCGACCACTCCTGGGGGGCGCGCGACTGGTGGTCGATCGCGTGGAGCTGGACCGCGGGGCGGCTCGACGACGGGACCCGCTTCCACGGCCTGAGCGTCGACCTCGCCGGCGACACCCTCTACCGCACCGGCTACACGCAGGCGCCGGGCGGCCTGCTGGTCCCAACCGACGACGTTCGGCGCAGCCAGCGCCTGGGCGATGACGGGCTCCCGGTCGAGGGCACCTGGCGGGTGGCCGACCTGGACCTCCGGGTCGAGCCGGTGGCGTTCGCGCCGGTCCTGCTCGAGGCGACCGACGGCCGTGTCAGCCGCTTCCCTCGGGCGTGGACCCGCTTCGAGGCGGCCGATGGCCGGACGGGTCACGGGTGGACGGAGTGGAACCAGCCCCAGAGTCCCTGATCGGCCAGGCGGGCGACACCGCGGACGCGGCCAGCGCCAGCCATGCCACCGTGCTCACCACCTGGGCGGTGGCGGAGTACGACCCCACGCCCACGCCCGCGCCGGGGCCGGCCGCGAACACGACGGCCCCGGCTCCGACCAGGGCCGCGGCCAGCACGACCGGCAGGCGACGGGCCCGGTCCGGCAGCACGAGGAGCACGCCGAGCGCGAGCACGGCGGGGCCACCGAGGGCGAGGCCGACACCGACGCCGATGGAGATCACCACGAGATCTGACCAGCCTCGCTCGGCCGGCGGATCCCACGTCGGTGAGCGGTGGGCCTGACGGCGGCGATCCCGCCCTGGCCACGTGGCGGCGGCCACCAGCACCAGCGCGCCGACCGCGCCCAGCGCCACCCCGGCCCGGTGGGTGACGGCAGGCGTGAACCGCAGGACGATCCGTCCACCGTCGCCGGCCGGGACCACGAAGCCCTGGCGCCAGCCATCGACCCGCACCGGTTCCAGGTCGACCCCACCGATCGATGCCGTCCAGCCTCGGTTGTGGTTCTCGGTGGTGGCGAGCACCGCGGCGGCTCCCGGTGCGATCGTCACCGAACGCGCGGTCGCGTCCCACCCGGTGACCCGCACCCGGCGAGCAGCCGGCACCGCCCGGTCCGAGCCACCCTCCGCCATCCTGGATCTGGCCAGCAAGCGGTCGATGCGCAGCAGCCCGTCGTCACCGGCAGACCCGGAGATCCGGTGCACGCGGCGCTCGAGGACGAGGGGATCGCACGACTCCCAGCGCACCGGTGTGCCGTCGAGCAGGTCGCCGACGGTGGCCCGGGCCCGTGTGGCCTGGGGGTTGCCGTCGACGAGCAGGCGGGGCCCCTCGCCGCACGGCAGGTCGACCACGGCGTCGCGGTCGGGCCGGGTGGCCCGACGGTCGGCCAGACCGTCGACGGCCACCTCGACGATCCCGACCCGGTGCACGGCCACCCGGTCCGGGTCGAAGGTGATCGACAGGGCGTCGGTCCGCGTGGCGGGGATGGTGATCCGACCCGACGCCGGGAGCCGGCGCAGGTACCGGCGGCCGGCGACGGTGATGCGGACCGTGCGGATGTGGTCGGTCCCGCTCGGCAACTGGTCGATCCGGACGTGGCGGACGGTGACCGGGCCCTCCCAGCTCATGTCGAGGATCGGTGGCGTGAGCGTGCGGCCGGTCACCCACGCGGTGGTGCGATCCCCGTCGACGGCGCTCGCCGGCACTCGCGCCGCTCGACCGGCCCAGGCCGCGGTACCGGTGACCCGGATCGCGTCTGGGGCGGGAGCCGGGGTCGCACCCGCCACGATGGCATCGGTCTCTGGGCCTGCGACCGCGCTCGCTGTGCCCGAGAGCTCCCAGTCGCGGGCCGCATCGAGCTCCACGAGGCGGTCCAGGGCGGCGTCCTCGTCGGTTGCGTCGAGGCCCTGCGGATCGGCGGACGCCCGCACCAGCGATGCCGCCGCCGCCGGGCCGTCGGACACCGCGACGAGCGGGCGGGCGAGGGTCACCCCCTCCAGCTCCACCTCGGACAGCCCCAGCGGGGCCACCACCTGGCCGGCCGTGACCTCGTCGACGCGGATGCGCACGAACGTGGTGTCCCCGGGTGCGGTGGCCAGGGTGAGGGCGCCCCCGGCGCCGATCCGGGCCTGTCGGGTGCCGCCGTCGGTGACCACGCTGACGGCGCGGATCCGCTCGCCCTCGGTGGCCGGCACCTCGAGCCGCACGCGCGGCACCCGCCGGGGCCGGTCCAGCGTCACCTGCAGCCAGCGGCCGACCGCGGGGGGGCCGGGTGTCCACGTGGTCGTGCGGTCCCCGTCGAACGCCGCGAAGGGCTGGTGCCCGGGACCCACGTCTCCCTGACCGCCGTCGCTGGTGAGGGCACGGGCGCCCTCGAGGCGGGCCACGGTGAGCTCGGGTGGGTCGTCGCCCGCCCACCGGTCCTTCACCTCGCCGTCGGTGAACGGCGACGTCTCGTCGGCCTCGAGGGTGTAGGTGGCGTTGTTGCGCACGTCGCCGAAGTCGACGTCGCGGCGCCGGGCGGTGTCGGTGGCCACCACCAGATCGTCGGAGCGATCGGCGTCGCCCGGCCCGTCGGCGTCCACGAAGGCGGCGCGCCCGTCGACGACCGTGGCGGGCAGGTCGACCATCGCTTCGGCGGCGCCGCCCACCACCAGAGAGCCGGCGGTTGGGTAGGCGGTGGCCCGCGCGGCAGGGGCCGGC
Source organism: uncultured Aquihabitans sp. (assembly GCA_964542495.1). Classification (GTDB taxonomy): domain Bacteria; phylum Actinomycetota; class Acidimicrobiia; order Acidimicrobiales; family Iamiaceae; genus Aquihabitans. The sequence goes on along the minus strand of CAZIVZ010000034.1, from coordinate 9,782 downwards.
ACCTCGTACACCTCGATCTGGCGCAGGTCACGAGGGGCCAGGTCGGCGGCCGAGGCGGCGATGCGCAGGTCACCGCCACGGTCGGCGGCGCCCACGAGCGGCCCGAACGCCGCCACCCGCACGAGGCGGGCGTCGGTGGCGAGCAGGCGCCGCACCGTGGCCGGTGCCGGGCCACCGGTGCGGCGGAGGTCCAGGTCGTTGCGCACGACGAGGTGCCCGATCCCGGCGCGCTGCAAGGCGGTCACGAACCCCTCGGGGAGCTGGTCGCCGGCCAGGGCCGCGTCGAGGCCGTCGAGCAGGCGGGTGGACCCGTTGCCGCCCAGGGGGATGAGGTCCCGGACTGCCCAGGACCCCGATGCCAGGACGGCCCACGGCTCGTCGAGCGGTCGGCCCCAGCGGTTCTCGGCGAACGCCGCGCCGGGGACGAGGAGCGTGCGGTCGGAGCGGTCCTGGGCATCGATCCACCCGGCGGCGTCCCGCCAGGCCGCCGGGAGGTTCTCGAACCCGCCCGGCGCGGTGAGCGAGCCGGTCACCAGCGGGTAGCCGGCCAGCGCCACGAGGCCGACCGCCAGGCCCGCCGCCGCCGGGGCCTGGAGCCGGCCCGGCACGCGTGCGCGCTCGCGCCGGGCGGGCGAGGCCTCGGTGCGGCGAGCGGCGACGGTGGCCACCAGGTGGCCGAGCCCGATGGCCAGCGGCAGCCGGACGACGGCCGAGAACTTGTGGACGTTGCGGAACGCCACCAGCGGCCCGTCGAGCAGCGCCTGGGCCCACGGCCCGAGGCTCCCGCCGGCGGCCCCGTCGTAGCCGATGCCGATGGCCGCGGCGCCGAGCAGCGCGGAGGGGAGGAGCCACGCCCGGCCGGGTGCATCCCGGCGCACCAGGCCCAGCGCGCCGCCCAGCGCGAGCACCACCGACGCGACCACCGCGACCGGCGACGACACCATCGACCACGCGCCCGGCAACCACCGCCCAGCCTGGGTCTCGAGGTGGGCCAACCAGTTGCCCGTGCCTCGCCAGACCTCGGTTGCCGACTCGGTGGACGTGGTGATCGACGCCTGCTCGGTGAGCGCGGTGAACCGCAGCCCGTAGCGCACCGACACGGCCAGGGCCACGGCCCACCACGCCGTGGCCGCGACCACGCCCCCGATCCACCAGGCCGCGAGCCGCCGCCGGTCCCGGCCCGGTTCGCGGGTGAGCAGCCACACCACCGCCAGCGGCAGCACGGCCAGGGTGGCCGCGCCGTTCACTCCACCCATGGCGAACACGGCCAGCGCCGAGCGTGCCGCGGCCCGGCGAGGGCTGCGGTCCGGGGTGGCGGTGACCAGGGGCACCAGCACCCAGGGGGCCAGCACGTAGGGCAGCTGGCCGGCGGACTGGAACGCCACCGTGGCCAGCGACGCCGCCGACAGCGTGTACGCCAGGCCGGCCACCACCCGACCCGACGGCGCGGCCACGCCCACGGCTCGGGCCAGCCGGTGGGCGCCCCAGTAGCCGAGCACCAGCAGCAGCGACACCCAGGCGCGCTGGGTGATCCACGCGGGCACGCCCAGCGCCTCGCCGACGGCGAAGAACGGGCCCATGGGGAACAGGTAGCCCACGGACTGGTTCTGGATCCGCCCGAACCCGGCGCTCGGATCCCAGGCCGACAGCGCCCGTCCGAGGTAGCGCACCGGGTCGAGGGTGATGTCGAGCTTGGTCTCGGGGACCACCTCGCCCGGCGCCTGGGCGAACGTGCACGCCGTGAGCGCCAGCGACACGGCCCAGGACGTGAGCGTCTCCGGTGACGGACGGCGGGGGCCGGGCCCGGTCGCGCTCCTCCGCATTGGAGAGGGTCTAGTGCAGCCCGCGACCGCAGCGGTGGCGACTGCTTACGATGCCCCCATCGCTGCCACCGACCCGATCGTCGTCCCCGGGGCCGCGCCGGACCGGTTTCCCACCTTCGAAGGGCTCCGGGCGCTGTGCGCCCTGGCGATCGTGGCGTTCCACGCCGGCACGTTCACCGGGCTCACGGGTCCCGGCGGTTCGGCGGCCGGTGCCTGGGTGCGGCACCTGAACGTTGGCGTGAGCGTGTTCTTCGTGCTGTCGGCGCTCCTCCTCTACCGGCCCTTCGTGGTGGCCCACCTGCGCGACGAGCCGGGCCCGCGCCTGCTGCCCTACCTGGCCCGGCGCGCCGTGCGGATCTTCCCGGCGTACTGGGCCGCGCTGTTCGTAACCGCGGTGGTTCTGGACCAGGCCGTGCTTGGCGACTGGTGGGGAAAGCTGCGGTTCTACGCCCTGATCCAGATCTACTGGGGCGACACCGCGCTCGGTGGCCTGCCGCAGGCGTGGTCGCTGTGCACCGAGGTCAGCTTCTACCTGGCCCTCCCCGTCTGGGCGGCGCTGGTGGCCCGGGTCGGGGGCGACCCGGAGCGCCGGCGTCGGGCACACCTGGCCGGCTGCCTGGTCTGGTACGTGGGGGGCCTCGCGTTCCGCGCCGCGCTGCGCGCTGGCGACCACGCGCTCGGGTACGCCTGGCTCCCTGCCAACACCGACCTGTTCGCCCTGGGCATGGTGCTGGCGGTGGTCAGCGCGGGCGCGGACACGGGAACCCGGGCGCCGGGCGGGCTGTGGCACACGATCGGGGAGTGGCCCGCGGTGGCCTGGGTGGCGGCGGCGTGCGCCTTCTGGGCGGTTACCGAGATGGGCTTCCCGTTCGAGTTCCTCCAGACGCCCACGGTGGGCGAGGAGCTGGGGCGCCAGGTGCTCTTCGGGGTGGTCGCCGTGCTGCTGGTGGCGCCGGGGGTCGTCGGCCGCCAGGACCGAGGCGCCGTGCGCCGCGTCCTCGCCGCCCGACCCCTGTGGGCGCTCGGCGTGGTGTCGTACGGCATCTACCTGTGGCACCTCAGCGCCATGGTGGAGGTCGACGAGCGGCTCCGCCCCACCCCGGGGGCCGACGGGGTCGCGGGGACGTCGTCGTGGTGGGCGTTGGTGGTCCTGAGCAGCGTGCTGGCCACGGCCGTGGCCACGGTGAGCTGGTTCGGGCTGGAGCGGCCGACCATCCGCCGGGTCCGCCGGAGCGGCCTGCGCTGAACGGAGCCCGCCGAGGCCCATGTTCTAACCTCGGCCCGTCATGACGACCATGGGTACCCGCGCGCCGGGCGGTGTTGGGCGTTCGTGGGGCCTGTTCCAGGCGTTCCGCCGCGAGCAGGAGCACCCCGCGTCCACCTACGCCCTGCTGGCCGACGACACCGCCGCGCTCCTGGGCCGCTACCGGGAGCTCCGGGGGCTGGTGGCGGTCGATGTGGGCGGGGGACCGGGCTACACCGCCGAAGCGCTGCGCGCCGCCGGGGCCCACGCGTTCACGATCGACCCCTTCGAGGAGGAGCTCTCGCTGCACGGGCGCACCCCGTCGAACGCGCTGGTGGGAGACGGCCTGCGCCTGCCGCTGGGTGACGCCACGGTCGACCTGTGCTGCACGCTCAACGCCCTCGAGCACGTGCCCGAGCCCTGGTCGTTCCTGACCGAGCTGGTGCGCGTCACCCGTCCCGGCGGACTGGTGTTCATCGGGCTGACCAACTGGCTCTCACCGTGGGGCGGCCACGAGACGTCGCCGTGGCACTACCTCGGCGGCCACCGGGCGGCGCGCCGCTACGAGGCCCGCACCGGGCACCCGCCGAAGAACCGCTACGAGGAGAGCCTGTTCCGGATCGGGGTGGGCGAGACGCTGGCGTGGGCCCGATCCTGCCCGCTGGTCGACGTGCTCGACGCGTTTCCCCGGTACTACCCGCGCTGGTGCCGGCCGCTGGTGCGCGTGCCCGGGCTGCGCGAGGTGGCCACCTGGAACCTGGCGCTCGTCCTGGAGCGCCGGTGAGCGCCACCCGTTCGCTCGTCTCGGTCGTGGTGCCGGTGAAGGACTCGGCGCGCACCATCGAGGCCTGCCTGCGGTCCATCCGGGCCCAGACCTACGAACCGCTCGAGCTCATCGTGGTCGACAACTTCAGCACCGACGGCACCTGGGAGATCGCCCAGCGGTTCGCCCACCACGCCGAGCAGGCCGGGCCCGAGCGCAGCGCGCAGCGCAACCTCGGGGTCGAGCGTGCCGCCGGACCCTGGATCTTCTGGATCGATGCCGACATGGAGCTGCCGCCCACGATCGTGGAGCGGGCCATGGCGGCCGCCGTCGACGAGGAGGCCGATGGCGTCTTCGTGCCCGAGGTGACCGTCGGCGACGGGTACTGGACGGCGTGCCGGGCGCTGGAACGCTCCTGTTGCATCGAGGAGGTCCTGATGCAATCGCCCCGGCTCCTGCGACGGGACTACCTCCGGCGCACCGGTGGGTTCCTCACCTCGCTGTCGGGCACCGAGGACGCCGAGCTGCGGTCGCGCATGATCGGCGACGGCTGCCGGCTGGCGTGGATCCCCGACCTCATCGTGCACGACGAGGGTCGCATGTCGCTCCGGTTCATCGTCGCCAAGCGGTACTACTACGGCCGGGGGTTGAAGCGGTACCGGGCCGAGCACCCGGGCGCCCTGTCGGCCCAGGCCGGCTCGGCGGTCGGCGCCTACCGACGCCACTGGCGCCGCCTGGCGGCCAAGCCCGGCGTGGCGGCCGGTGCGATGGCCATGCGCGCCCTGGAGCTCGGGGCCTACGGTGCCGGTGCCGCAATCGGCGCCCTCGAGCGCACCCCTCGCTCCTCGTGACCGCCACCACGCCAGCCCCGGCCGACGCCCCGTCGGTGTCGCGCGCCGAGTGGGTCGGTCTCGGCCTGCTCGCCGCGGCCGTGGGCGGGGTGGTGGTGGCGTCGAGCTGGGGCATCTTCACGCCGGACACGCGACCGGACCTGTACCAGGACCCGGGTCGGTTCCTGTCGTCGTCGGTGCAGGCGTGGGTCGGAGGCGCCACCGGGCTGGGCCAGAGCAACTTCAACGCCGGTGCCGCGCCGGTGGCGGCGGTGGTCTGGGTCATCCGCGCCCTCGGTGCGTCGCCGTGGCTGGCGGTGCGCATCTGGCGGCTGCTGCTGCTCCTCGTGGCCGCCGTGGGCGTGCGCCGCTACCTGGGCGTGGTGCTCGGGCCGCGCCTGAACCGGCCCAGCCGCCTCCTGGTCACGGCGTTCTACGTGGCCAACCCCTACGTGGTGGTCGCCGGGAACACCACGCCGATCCTGTTGCCCTACGCCCTGCTGCCGTGGACCCTGCTGGCCTTCGTGCAGAGCATGCGCCACCCGCGCTCGTGGCGGTGGCCGGCGGCGTTCGCCGTCGCCTTCTTCCTCCAGGCCGGGCTCAACGCCGGCGTGGTCACCTTCTTCTCCCTCCTGGCCCTGCCCGGCCACGCCGTCTACGCCGCGTGGGTCGAGCGTCGGCCGTGGCGGCAGGTGGTCGCCTCCACGTGGCGCTGCGGGTTGCTCGCGCTCCTCGTCTCGCTCTACTGGCTGGCGCCGTCGGTGCTCGCCACCGGCACCGGTACCGGCATCGCCGAGGCCACCGAGAACCCGGTCGACGTGGCCCGCACCAGCTCCTACGCGGAGTCGGGCCGGCTGCTCGGCGCCTGGCCGCTGTACGGCCGCGCCGGCGATCGCCTCTTCCTGGGCGGCTACACGTCCTACCTGACCAACCCGTTCGTGCTGGTGTGCTCGTTCCTGGTGCTGGTGGCCGCGGGTGCGTCGCTGATCTGGACGCGTGGGCGCGAGCGGCTGCTCGTGGTGGGCCTGCTGGTGCTGGGGCTCCCGGCCATGGTCGGCCTCTTCCCGCCCGACTCGCCGTACCCGGCCGGGCGGTTCCTGGGCGAGGTGTTCGACCGGGTGCCCGCCGCCCTGGCGTTCCGCACCACGAACAAGGCCGGTGCCGTGGTGGTGGTGGCCTACGCCCTGGCCTTCGCCCTCGGGGTGCGTGCCTACCTGGCGCGCCGGCCCGGCCGCCGGGCCCGTGTGGCGGGCGTCGCCGCCGTGTTGGTGGTGCTGGTGGGTGCATCGGGGCCGATGTGGACCGGGAAGCTGTATCCGCTCGGCTACCAGATCCCCGCCCGCTGGCACCAGGCCACCGACGACCTCGACGCCCGCGACCCCGACAATCGGGTGTTGGTGGTGCCCGGCGGCACCGGCGGCAACTACCGGTGGGGCATGCGCAGCCCCGACGACCTCTTCCCCTCGCTGCTCGATCGGCCCGTGGCGGTGCGCAACACCGTGTCGGGGCGCGGCAGCGAGGCGGGCAACTTCCTCGCCGGCTACGACACGCTGCTCGCCCAGGGCGCGCTGGCCCCCGGGGCCTTGTCCACGGTGGCCCGCTACCTCGGCGCTTCGCAGGTGCTGGTGCGCAACGACCTGCTCACCGAGGAGATCGGCGGGCCGAGCCCGGCGCTGGTCGCCGCCCAGACGTCGGCCGACCGTGACCTCGACCCGGTGCGCACCTACGGCCGTCCCGGCACCGACACCCTCCCGGGCCGTTCCGGTCGGCCGACGCGCGCCGAGCGGGCCGACGACCCCCGCAACGCGTCGTTGGCCCCGATCGAGGTGCTCGACGTCGCCGACCCGGAGCCGGTCGTCCGCTCCGTGCCCGTGGGTCACCAGCTGGTGGTCGACGGCGACGGGGAGGCGTTCCCAGCCCTGAGCCGCGAGGACCTCCTCAGCGGTGCGCCAGCCGTTCGCTACCTGGGGAGCCTCGATCGGGCCGGGCTCCGCCAGGCCCTCGCCGACGGTGCCGGGCTGGTCCTCACCGACACCAACCGTCGCCGGGCATGGGACATCAACCGCGTCACCAACGCCACGTCGGCCACGCTGGCGGCGGGGGCCGACATCGATGCCGGCAACGGCGCCACCGTCACGCTCTGGCCCGACGACGCCACGAAGCAGACGGTCACCGAGCTGCTCGGCGCGTCGCACATCGAGGCCGACCAGCCGGCCTTCGGGCTCCACCCCTACGGCCGGCCGGGCCAGGCCTTCGACGGCGACCCCACCACGGCGTGGCAGACCGGAGGCCTGGGCACCGCGGCCGGTGACCGCATCACCCTGGTGCTCGACGAGCCCACGTCGATCTCCACGGTCTCGGTCACGCCGCTCGCCAGCGCGCCGTCCCGGGTGTCGGCCGTATCGGTCCAGGTGGGTGCCACCCGCGTGGTGCAGCCGATCCCCGCGGGCACCAACGGCCCGATCGCCGTGCCCATCACCCCCACCCGTGCCGACCGGGTCACGGTCACGATCCTCAGCCAGACGCGCGGCACGAACCCGGTGGGCCTGAGCGAGGTGGCCGTCGACGCCGTCACGGTCCGCGAGGTCACCCGACTGCCCCGCACGCTCCGCCGCCTCACCGACGGCGCCGACGCCGCCGTGCTCGACGCGCTGGCCGTCGCCCCGCTCGACATCGTGCTCACCCGGGCCCGTGGGCTGGCTGCCGACCTGGCCGACGACGAGGAGGCGCAGCTCGATCGTCGCTTCGACCTCCCGCAGGCCCGGGAGGCCACCTTCACCGCCGAGCTGTCGGTGAACGGTGCGGACCCGGCGCTGGTTGCCGGCATCCGCACCGGCACGGTGCCCGCCGACCGCTGCCAACGGGTGGCCGCGTTCGATGACGGCTTCCTCGACGCGCGGGTGGTCTCCACCGAGCGCGAGCTCGCCGACGGCCTGCTGCGCCTCCAGGGTTGCCGCCCCGTGTCGCTCGACGCCGGCACCCACCAGCTCCTTGGCATCTTCGGTTGGCGGCTGGACGGGGCTCGGTTCTCCTCGCCCGGCGACGACGACCGCCCGGCCGCCCGAGCTGTCGGGGCCGCCGACCGGCTCACGGTGACCGAGCGGTCGGCCACACGCATCGAGGCCCGCCTCGGCCCGTCGGACCACGATCGGCTGGTGCGGATCGGTGAGGCCCACGACCGGCGCTGGACCCTCCTCGTCGACGGCCGCGACGCGGGCGAGCCGATCCTCGTCGACGGCTACTCGGCCGGGTGGCGGGTCCCGGCAGGCGCCCACCGCCTGGAGATCGCCTTCGCCCCGCAGCGGGCGGTCCGCATCACGTTCGTGGCGTCCGCCCTGTCGCTCGTCGGGGTGGTGGCCATCGCGCTGCTGCCGGTACCCGCCTGGCTGACCGGTCGCAGGCGCCGCCGCCACGCCGTGGTGGCGAGTGCACCGTGACCGCCCGGACCGAGGTGGAGGGGGCGCCGGCCGACGACGCGGCGCGCCCGACGGTGGAGCCGGTGGCCTCCGCCCGAGGCGTCGCCGCCTGGGTCGGGCTGGTCGCGGTCCTCGGCGCCCTCGACGGTCTGCCCGGCACCGCGGCGGCCTTGGTGGTGGGTGTGGTCGTGCTGGCCCGGCTGCCCCGTCGCTGGATCGGGCGGATCGGGGTGGCCGCGCTGGTGGCGGTGCCGGTCGTCGTGGTGGCCGGCGGCGTGCCCACCGAGGCCCAGGTGTCGCCAGCGTTCGTCTCGAGGTCCCTGTGGCCCCACCACCTGGCCTTCGTGGGGTTGACGCTGGTGTGCACGGCTGCGGTCCTCGAGCTGCTCCCGTCTCTGCGCAGCCTGCGCCGGGCCGGGGTGGTGCACGCCGACGACGCCGATCCGGGCCGTCGGGCGCCGCTCGCCTCCCTGCCCCTCGTGGCGCGGGGCGCGGCGGTCGCCCTGGTCGCGATCGGGTTGCTCGCGTCCTGCGTCGCGGTGCTCCGGGCGTGAACGTGCCCGGACGCGATCGGCTGCGATCGTCGCTCCTCCTCCAGGGCTCGGCCTGGATCCTCATCGCCCTCGCCCTCCAGTCGGCCCTGGGGTTCGCCTTCTGGGTGGCCGGGTCGCGCGTGGCATCGGCCACCGAGCTGGGGCGGGCGTCCGCGCTCTACACCGGCGTCCAGTTCGTCAACTACGCCTCGGGCTTGGGGCTCACCGTGGCCCTGGCCCGCCATGCCGTCGACCGCTCCCGCGAGTCCGACGCGCTGTTCGGCTGGGCGATCGGCGCCACGGCGGTGTCCTCGATGCTCGGTGCGGCGTGGTACCTGGCCAGCTCATCGTCGGTGTCCACCGACATCGTCACCGGATCACCGGCGGGTTGGGTGGTGTTCGGCCTCTACACCGCTGGGAGCTCCATCGGCCTGCTCGCCGACGTGCGGCTCATGGCCCACCACCGTTGGGGCTTCATGGTGGCCCGCATCGTCGTCATCGGCCTGGTGAGGCTGGCCCTGGTCCCGTTCCCCGGTGGCATCGACCCCGATCGCTGGTTGTACCACCTGATGCTGGCGCCGGTGGCCATCGGCGGCGTGGTGGCCGCCCTGGCGCTGCCCTGGGTCGGGGCCGGCCGGATCAGCTTCGCTCGCCCTGCGCACCTGGCCTCGGTGGCGCGCTACTCGGCGGTGAACTGGGGGGCCACCCTGGCGAGCCAGGCTCCGCAGTTCGTCCTGCCCCTGGTGGTGGCTCAGAGCGTGGCGTCGCCCACCTATGCCAACTTCTTCCTCGCGTGGACGGTCACCGGCCTGGTGCTGCTCGTGCCCGGGGCCATCGCCCAGGTGCTGCTGGTGGAGGGGGCCAAGGACGCCACGGGCCACGCCGACCACGAGCCCAGCCCTGACCGGGCCCGCGAGGCGCTGGCGTTCTCTCTCGGGCTGGCCGTCGTGGCCCTGCTCGGAGCGATCGTGGCCGGTCGGCTGATGGTGGTGCTCTTCGGCGACGGGTACCGGTCTGCCGGGCGGACCCTCCCGCTCCTGATGGCCGCCGGCATCCCGTGGTCGGTCGCCGCCGTCCGCCTGTCCGAGGCACGGATCCGCCGTGACCAGTTCGCCACCGTGGCCATCACCGTGACGTTGGGGCTCGGCATCGTCGTTCCCACGGTGCTGTGGGT
>CAZIVZ010000033.1:0-13783 GCA_964542495.1 uncultured Aquihabitans sp. | reverse complement strand
AGGGCATCCCGCCGTGGGTGATGGTGGGGCCGTCCTCGATCACCAGCACCCGAGCGCCGGCGAGGTCGGGCCCGTCGCCCAGGGTGACCGGCGACGCGGTGCGGACCACGGTGGCCGACGGGTTCACGCCGGACGCGTCGAGCTCGACCCGGTCCGGGTCGGCTCCTGGCGCGTCGACCTTGTTGATCACCACGACGTCGGCCATGCGCAGGTTCGCCTCGCCCGGGTGGTGGGTGAGGCCGTCACCGGGGCGGAGGGCGTCGGCCACGGTGATCATGAGGTCGGGCCGGAAGAACGGGAGGTCGTTGTTGCCGCCGTCCCACAGCACGACGTCGGCCTCGGCCTCGGCGGCCCGCAGGATGGCCGTGTAGTCCACCCCCGCGTAGAGCACCACCCCCTCGGCCACGATCGCCTCGTACTCCTCGCGCTCCTCGACGGTGGGGTCCGACGCATCGATGTCGGCGAGCGTGGCGAAGCGCTGCACGGCCATGGCCTCGAGGTCGCCGTAGGGCATGGGGTGGCGGACGGCGACCACCCGTCGCCCCTCGGCCAGGAGCTGGCGGGCCACGGCGCGGACGGTCTGCGACTTGCCGCACCCGGTGCGGGTGGCGCATACGGCGATCACCCGGGCCGACGACCGCAACATGGTGTCGGTCGGCGCCGCCAGCCGGAACCCGGCGCCGGCGGCGAGGACCGCCGACGCCCGGTGCATGACCTCCACGTGCGGGAGGTCGCTGTAGGCGAAGACCACGTCGTCCACCCCCCGCTCGGCGATCAGCTCCACCAGTCGGGCCTCGGGCACGATCGGGATGCCGTCGGGATAGCGCGGGCCGGCGAGCGACGCCGGGTAGCGGCGGTCGTCGATGCCCGGGATCTGCGCCGCGGTGAAGGCCACCACGTGGGTGCGGGGGTCGTCGCGGAACACCTGGGCGAAGTCGTGGAAGTCCCGCCCTCCCGCACCCATGATCACCACGCGCCGTGGCGCGCCCCCACCGGCTCGCGTCTCGTCGCCCTGCTCCCTCATGGCACCAGCTTGGCCCGTGGCGCCCGGGCGGGCCGGGCTCGGTCAGCTGCCGACGGCGTAGAGCTGCCAGTCGTCGTCGACGCCCTTCAACCGGTGGACGCCTCGGTCGGTGAAGGAGATGCCCGACCCGGCCACGAGATCGCGGACCGTGCGCGACACGAGGATCTCCCCCGGCTCGGCCAACGCCGCCACCCGGGCGCCGACGTGGACGGCGATCCCGCCGATGTCGTCGGGTCGCAGCTCGATCTCACCGGCGTGCAGGCCGACGCGCACCTCGAGCCCGAGCGGCTGGAGGCCCTCGCGGATGGCCTCGGCGCACCGGATGGCGCGCGCCGGGCCGTCGAAGGTGGCGAGGAAGCCGTCGCCGGTGTGCTTGACCTCCCGTCCCGACCCCCTGGCCAACGCGTCGCGGACGACCTCGTCGTGGAGGTCGAGCAGCGCCCTCCACCGGCGGTCGCCCAGGCGCGAGGCGGTCCCGGTCGAGTCCACGAGGTCGGTGTAGAGCACGGTGGCGAGGATGCGATCGGGGGGCTGCGCAACCCGCGAGCCGGTGACGAACTCCTCGATCTCGTCACCCACCACGTCGGGGTCGCCGGCGAAGAGCAGGTCCGTGCCACCGGGCAACGTCACCAGCTCGGCACCTCGGATCCGCTCGGCGAGGTAGCGGCCGTGGTTCCTTCCGATCCACGCGTCGGCGAACGCCACCACGCGGGTGGGTGCGCTCACCGCGGGCAGGGCGCTGCGCACGTCGACCGAGAAGAGCCAGCGCCGCATGGCCATCACCGTGCTCGGACTCGCGGCGGTGCGGACGTAGCGCTGATACCAGTCCTGCACCGCGGGCGACAGCGCCTCCCCCGCCACCGCGTCGACCGAGGCCGGCGGCATGTAGGCCGTCTCCAGCATCCGTTCCTGGTCCTCCTCGCGGATGCCCAGCGGGAAGTCGGGCGCCCAGCTCAACCGGGCCCACGCGTTGATCAGGACCAGGCTCGACACGCGCTCGGGGTGCAGCGCGGCGACCAGCACCGCCATGGCCCCGCCCGACCCCTTGCCCACGATGGACACCCGGTCGGAGCCGGCGGCGTCGAGCACGGCCGAGACGTCGTCGGCCCACTTCTCCAGCGTGGGCAGCATGGGGACCGCCAGCGGGTCCGACATGCCCACCCCCCGCTTGTCGAACATGATCAGGCGCGCGTAGGACCTCAGGCGGTTGAGGAACGGCAGGAACGGCGAGTCCGAACGCCAGATGTCGCCGATGTGGCTGAACCAGTCGTTGATCAACAGCACGTCGGGACCCGAGCCGGTGGTGCAGTAGGCGACGTAGCCGTCGGTTGTGGCCGCATACTCGACCGAAGAGCCGTGGGGCATTGCCGCTCCGCACAAGTTGGACCAAGCTCAGGCTACAGGCCGACACGGGATCGGCCGCGAGAGGAACGCCATGCCCCACGACACGGGTTTCATCCTGTCTGCCAACGCGGTCTTCGCGCCGCTCGACCAGGAGTCCCTCGACGCCGAACGCCTGCTGGCGGCCATCAGCGACGCCACCGACATCGACCAGGGCGCCCACGCCCTCGGGCTCTACGACGTGCTGCCACCCGCCCAGGGGGAGCAGCTGCGCCAGTTCCTCGCCGACATCCCCGCCTCGATGCACGCGGCCGTGCTCGGCGCCGTGCGGTCCGCCCTCAGCCGGGGGTTGCGGACCCAGTTCACGTGGCACCCGGGGTACGAGCACGAGCTGCGGATGTGGGAGGTCAGCGACGAGACCGAGACCGGCTGGGACGGCATGGTCAACGTGGTCCTGACCACCCCCCATCCGCCGGAGGTGGCAACCGGCTGACCCCCGGTGGCTGCGACGGGCTCAGTCGAGCACGTCGAAGCGCATCCCGGCATGCGCCTCCAGCCGTTCCACCAGCCGGTCGCCCAGGGCGGTGGTGGGCGTCCAGAAGCCGCCGGGCACCTCGTCGTGGTCGAGGGTCACCAGGGCGGCGGCGGCCTCGCCGAGCATGCGGGCGGTGCAGCCGTACCCGGGGTCGCGGTCGCCCGTGACCCGGATGCGGATCTGCTCGCCGCCCGCGGTGGTGCCGAAGAAGCGGAGGTCGAAGTGGCCGGCGGCCTGGGCCTTGGGGCTGGGCCCGTCGCCCGGCTTGGGCAGCACGCGAGCGAGGGCCTTGCGGGTGGGTCCCAGCGCGGTGAGGCCCATGAAGGTGCCCATGCCCGCCACCAGACCGGCTGCCTTGGCCGCACCCACCGGGCCCGACCCCATGAGCATGGCCTCGTCGTAGCGAAACCCGGCACCCCAGGGCCGGCCCAGCAGCGCGTGGCTGCGCTGCACCACGCGCGTGTTCACCGCGGCCATCACGAACGGCGCCACCCACTCCCCCGACGCGTCGTCGCGCATCGGGCGCACGAGCTCGGACTGGTGGGGGCCACTGCGCAGGTCGGGTGGGTTGAGCACGTAGGGGTCGGCCAGGAGCTTGCGCAGGGTGGGGTCGGCGACCGCCTCCTCCACCAGGTTGAGCATCGAGGCGATGGTGCCGCCGCTCGCTCCCCCCTTCATCGTCGCCACCCGCATCGACACCTGCTCGCAGGGGGCCCCGAAGCGCTCCGCGGCTCGCTGCTGGGTGAACCACACGCCGAGGTCCGACGGGATCGAGTCGAACCCGCAGGCGTGCACGATCCGGGCGCCGCTGGCCTCGGCCGCGGCGGAGTGCTCGTCGATCATGGCGCGCATCCACTGCGGTTCGCCGGTGAGGTCGCAGTAGTCGGTGCCGGCGGACGCCACCGCGGCCACCAGCGGCGAGCCGTACCGGGCGTAGGGCCCCACGGTCGACACCACCACGCGCGTCGACGCGGCCAGGTCGGCCAGGGCGTCCTGGTCGGCTGCGTCGGCCACGATGCGCTCCACGTCGGCGCCGGTGTCGTGGGCCACCGCGTCGAGCTTGGACCGGGAACGACCGGCGATGGCCCAGCGCAACCCGCCCTCCGTCCCGTGGCGCTCCACGAGGTGCCGGCACAGGATCTGCCCCACGAAGCTGGTGGCGCCGAACACCACCACGTCCAACCGACGGTCCGACTCGTTCTCCATGGGGGCCGAGGCTACGGGTAGCGGCGGGAACAGGGCGCGCCGGGGCATCGGCCCGCTGGGTCTATTCGAGTTCGGTGCCGTCGGGTCTGAGGGTGTGCCAGTGGCCCGCGGGGTCTCGCCAGGCGGTGTAGCCGTGTCGGTGTTTGAACCGGTTGTGGCGCCCGCAGGCGGGTCCCCCGTTTCCGGGGGACGTACTGCCGTTGTGGGGGGATGCCCAGGGTTTGAGGTGGTCGATCTGGCAGTCCGCCACCGGTACGTGACAGCCCGGCCAGTAGCACTCGATCGCGGCGAGTCGCACGGCAAGCTGCGCGGGTCCGGTGAACACTCGTGATCGTCGGCCGAGGTCGATCACGGTGCCGGCGGAGTCGATGACCACGCGGCGCACGTGGCCGAGGAGGGCGGCGGCGACGATTTCGGTGGGGTCGACGTGGTGGCCGTCGATGGTCCCGCAGCGCAGCCGGGTCCCCGGCTGCGGGTCCACCACCGGATCCGGTGCATCACTGTCGGGGTCGGCGCCGGCGAAGCGGCGGAGCTGGTCGTAGAAGCTGGCCTCGTCGATCACGACGTTCGTGACGACCTGGGACCCGCCCGGTTCCGCGGCGCGTGCGCCGGCGGCTTTGCGGGTGATGGCGAACCAGGCGTCGAAACGCCGCTGCGCGTCCGTACGGGCCAGGTGCTCGCCGGTGGCGGCCTCGCCGTGCTCGGCGCGGGCCTGGTCCCAGTCAGCCAAGGTCTCGGCGTCGAAGAACGCCTTGAAGATCTCGTAGAGCTCCGCCCCCGCCAGCGACCCGCAGGACCCGGCGAAGCGCCAGCGGCCGTCGTAGTCCTGGACCATGGTGGCGTCACGCTTGTCGTGATGGGCCTGCGAGCGGTCCCCGGCCCCGTCGGCGTCGGCGAGGCGTTCCCACTCGGACACCTTCAGATCGAACTCCCGGTAGGACAGCTGGCACGCGGCCTTCACCAGCGCCGCGTCCTGCGCCCCCACCTTCGCACTGACCCGCGGGTTGGCGTGCAAGCGTCCGACCCGATCCACCTGGCACGACCCCACCGTCCCGGCCCGATACGCCGAAGCCACCCCCGGCAGGTCCCGCAGGGCCTTCGCCGCGCGCATCCGACGCCCCGCCTCCGCATCAGACAGGCGGGCCACGTGGCGCACCATCACCTTGGCCGACGCGTGCCCATCCACCCGGTGCCACCCCGCCCGATCCACCCCGTCGAGCACCCCCACCGCCACGGCCCGAGCCCGGCGCACCAGCCCTTCCACCTCACGCACCAGCACCACCGCATCCCGTGGATCGACGGCGTCCAACCCCGCCGCGAACAAGGCGTCCAACCCCGCGCCGACCGCGTCGATGGCCGCCGCCACCTCACGGTTGATCACCTGCGATCCCATGCCCCCAACACTACCCAGGGGGTCTGACAGCCCCGAACACATGTTCGACTTGAGTCCCGTCCTCCCCCGGGCCGCCGGCTCCTCGCCGGCCCGCGGCGCCCCGCCACGGCGCCGGTTGCGCGAGCGGGCGCGGGCCTGGCGCGGTTGACTGGTGGGCATGCACGTCGGACTCGACCTCGCCCAGCAACGCATGCCCTTCGCCGAGGTGGCGGCCCGGGCCCGGTTCGCCGAGGAGCAGGGCTTCACGGGCGTGTGGGGCTTCGACCACTTCCAGCCCATGTACGGCGAGGGGCCCGGTGAGTGCTTCGAGGGCAACACCACCCTCGCTGCGCTCAGCGGCCACACCGAACGCATCCGTCTCGGACTGCTGGTCACCGGGGTCACCTACCGCCACCCGTCGGTGCTCGCGGCCGAGGCCATGACCATCGACCACGCGTCGAACGGCCGGCTCGACCTGTCGCTCGGCGCGGCCTGGTTCGAGCCCGAGCATCGCGCCCTCGGGATCCCGTTCCCCGGCACCGGAGCTCGGATCGAGATGCTCGACGAGGCGCTCACGATCATCCGCGGCCTGCTCACCACCGACGGGTTCGGCTTCGAGGGCCGCCACTGGCAGGTGGTGGACGCCACGCTCCGCCCCCGCCCGGTCCAGTCGCCCCACCCGCCCATCTGGGTCGGGGCCAGCGGCGAGCGCAAGATGCTGCCCCTGGTGGCCCGCCACGCCGACGTGTGGCACGCCCTCGACGGCCCCGCCACCTACGCCCGCAAGAGCGCCCTGCTCGACGGGTTCGCCGCCGACGCCGGCCGGGATCCCGCCACCATCGCCCGGGCTGCGTCGCTCAGCCTCTCGGATCCGCTCGACACGGTGCGGGCCAACGCCGAGGCCCTCGCCGACCTCGGCGTCACCGAGCTCATCTGCGGCTGGCCCACCGAGGGCCGCCCCCGCATCGAAGCCTTCGCCACCCAGGTCCTCCCCAATCTCCTGGCCCGGGCCTGAACCGGATCACGTCAGCAGGATTGGCCGCACCGCGCGCTCGGTGACCGACTGCATCCACGGACCGTCGGGTCCCTCGGCAACTGCTGCTTCGATGGACGACCAGTGACGGTCGAAGTTCGCCAGGCTGTCCGCCGTCGTCTGGCTGCGCTTGCCGGTCAGCACGAAGCCGCGGACCCGGTGTTCGATCCAGGCCAGCTTCTCGGCACCGGTGGCTAGGCCGCCAGTGAGCGGAACTGATCCTCGTAGGCGACGGCGGCCCGAACCTCTTCCTCCGGCAGGCTGTAGCCGGCGGCGATGTCTTCGATCCGCTCACCGGCATCGCACAACTCCCAGAGGCGCTCGGTGGAGACACCTGACACCGAGGGGCGGCCGAACCGCACCAGAGGGTCGATCACCACCGGTGAGGCCGAACCGGCAGGGCGGATCCGAAGGATGGCGCCGGGCGAGGTCGGATCGAACTCGACCTTCTTGAAGAACTGCTTGGCGGCATCAGCAAGCAGGATCTGCTGGCCCGACCGTACGACCATGGCGATGGATGCCGGCAGGTCGTAGCGCTCCTGCACCTCGAGGACCAGCTCCTTGCCGTAGACGTAGGGGCGTGTCGTGGCAAGGGGGTAGGGGGTGTCGAACTCTCGCCGTAGCTCCTCGATGACAGGACGCAACTGCTGGAGGGGCACGCCCTTGCGCCGGCACTCCCTCAGGTAGCCCAGCTCGACGAACTCCCCCCACGTCACGAGGTCCTCTCCCGTCGAGACCACGCGGATCACTGGCGGATACCGCACCTCCGACCGCTCGTACCCGTCGAGCCACGCCCGTACCCGGTCGGCACGCAGGCCCAGCAGACCAGCAGCCTCAGACACGCCGTAGACAGGGCGCCCGAGTAGCGATGGTTCCGTGGTCACGGAGGAATCATGCCTCATCGCCGGCCCGCCCCCGGCGCGCGATAGCAGGCGCGTCAGCCCGGTCGGCCGTGCAGGAGGCGGTCCAGGTGCTGGAGCGATCGGGTGTTGCGGGCAGCCACGAGCGGCGCGGCCACGGGGGCGAGGATCCGGGCGGCGCCGATGGGTTCTTCGGAGAACTCCACCTCGGTGGTCGAGGGCGTGGGCGCGTCGAGTCGAAACGTCACCCGGGCGCGACCCACCGGGCGAGCCCGGACCTCGAGCACGAGCAGGTGCGGGGCGTCGAGCCCACGGGAGGTGGAGCGGTCGGCCACGGTCAGCGGACCGACCAGGCCGACGCGGTGGTGGAACGACGACCCGGGTTCCGGCCACGCGCCGTCGACCGAGCGGATGTCCTTGGCGCCGACCAGCCAGTCGGGGTAGGTGCGCGGGTCGGCGAGCGCGGCGAACACCTCGGCGATCGGGCGGTCGAAGGTGTGGGCCACGGTCGTCACGGACTGGTCCTCATCCGTCGCCAGGGTCGGGTCCGGTCGTGCCAGAGGGCGGCTCGCGCCGCGTTGGCCCCCGGTGCGCCGTGCAGGCCGCCGCCCGGATGGGCCGACGACGAGGCGAGGTACAGCCCGGCGATGGGCGTCGAGGCCCGCCCGAGACCGGGCACGGGCCGGAACACGAGCTGCTGGTGGAGCTGGGCGGTGCCCCCGTTGATCGCCCCGGCGTGGAGGTTGGGGTTCTCGGCCTCGAAGCGCTCGGGGGTGAGCACGTGGCGGCCCCGGATGAGCCGCTGGAACCCCGGTGCGAGGGCCTCGACCTGGCCCTCCATGCGGGCGACGAACCCGGCGACGTCGTCGTCGGACCACCCGGTCCCGAGGGTCCCGGCGCCGTCGCCCCGGACCACCCGAGGCACGTGCGTGTACGCCCACGCGGTCTCGCGGCCGGGCGGCTGGCGGCTCGGGTCGGTCATCGACTGCTGGCCGAGCAGGAGGAACGGCCGAGCCGGCAGCAGCCCCCGCGCCAGCTCCGACGCCACCACCGTCAGGGCGTCGGTGTCCTCGGCGACGTGGACCGTCCCGGCCCGCCGGGCGTCGGGCGCCGCCCACGGGATGGGGGCGTCGAGGGTCCAGTCGACCTTGAACGTGGCGTCGTCCCAGTGGAAGCGTTCGATGTCGCCGAGCACCGATCCCGGCAGCTCCCCGGCCGCCACCAGGCGGGTGTAGAGCATCGGCGCGTTCACGTCGGCGAGCACGGCGCGACGGGCGCGCACGGTGGCGCCCCCTGCGAGTCGCACGCCCACCGCCCGCCCTCGCACCACCTCCACGCGCTCCACGGCCGCTCCGCAGTGGACCGATCCGCCGTTCGAGCGGAGCCGGGCCACCAGCGCGTCGGTGACGGCCCGAGCGCCCCCCTCGGGGGCGGGGAAGCCGTTGGCCTGGCCGAGGCTGCACATCAGCCAGCCGAAGAAGCCGCTCAGCGTGGACTCCGGGCTCAGGTCCGCGTGCAGAGCGCACCCGGCGAGCAGGCGGCGTGCGCCCGGACCGCCGAGCTCCTCCTCCCCCATCCGGCGCGCCGGCAGCATCAGGAAGCGACCGAGGCGAGCGAGATCACGGGGGGCGACCGTGCGCGCCAGCCCGGCTGCGGCGGCCACCGGCGGGAACGGGCGGTAGAGGAGTCGCGACAGGTGGGGCTGGAGGTCGTCCCACCGACGGACCAGGCCCGTCCAGGCGTCCCCGTCGCCGGGGTGCAGCGCGTCGAGCGACGACGCCGTCTCCTCGAGGTGGCGCGAGATGACCGGGCACGAGCCGTCGGACGCGGGGTGCGCCAGCACGAGGGGGGCGTGGAGCCAGCGCAGGCCGTGGCGATCCAGGCGGAGGTCGTCGATGGGGCTGCCCTCGGTGGCCAGGGGGTAGAACGCGCTGCACACGTCGTTGAGGAAGCCCGGCTCGATCAGCTCGGCGGATCGCACCGACCCGCCCGGTTCGCTGCCGGCCTCCAGCACCGCAACGCTCCAACCGGCGTCGGCCAGGAGGTTCGCCGCCACCAGACCGTTGGGACCCGCACCGATCACGACCGCATCGGCGTCGGGAGGCTCCGACGCGGGCGCGGGCGTCACAGCGGGCATGGGGTGCCACTACCCCGGCCGTCGCGGTCCGAACCTCGCCCGGCTCGCCCGGGTCGGGTGACCGTCGTCGGCACCGGTACGGTGCCGCGATGCCGAGCGACGCCGAGTTCCTGGGACTGACCGAGGGCGATGGGCCCGGACGCTACCGCTTCACCGTGGCCGACCACCTGACCCGCCTCGACGGACGCCTCTACGGCGGCACCGCGATCGCCGTCTCGGTGGCGGCCGCCCAGCTCGTGTCGGACCGATCCGCGCTGTGGATGACCACCCAGTTCGTGTCCACCGTGGAGGAGGGCGCCGAGGTCGACGTGCTGGCCGAGGTGCTCGCCGCCGGCAAGCGGACCAACCAGGTGCGGGTCACGGCCACCGCGGCCGGTGGCGAGGTGATCTTCGCCTCGCTCGGCGCCACGGGCCGGCCTCGGCCCGCCGGCGATCTCGACGGCGTGTTCGAGCAGTGCCCCACGGTGGCGCCGCCCGACGACGCCCTGCGCTGGACCAGCCCGTTCACCGGCATGGCCGAGGCGGCCGGCCTGCCCGACATCACCCTGCCCGGTGGACCGTCCGGCTTCGCAGTCGCCATCGAGATGCGCGAGCCCGAGGTCCTCCGCCACCCCGAGCCGGGCCCCGGCCGCACGTGTCTGTGGGTGCGCCGGCGTGACGGGGTGCCGATCACGCCGGCCGTGGCCGCCTACCTCGCCGACATGGTCCCGATGAGCCTCTGTCGCGCCCTCGGGGTGATCGCCCTCGGCACCAGCCTCGACAACACCATCCGCGTCGGCTCGTTCGTCGAGACGGAGTGGCTGCTGCTCGACCTCCGCCCCCACCTGGCCACCGGCGGCTACGGCCACGGCGTGGCCCACGTGTGGAGCGAGGACGGCCACCTCCTGGCCACGGCCAGCCAGACGGCCTCCCTCTCGCCGGTGGACGCCGAGGCCCTGCGCGCCTTCTTCGCCTCGCTGGCGGCCGAGCGGTAGTGCGTCTCGCGCCGCGTCAGCGCCAACAGGCGCCCCTTGCGCGGGGCTGCGATCGAACGACCATCCGAAGCCCGCCGGCCCCGACCTGGTGGACACCCTGGCGAGCCGGCCGCCTCCAGCTCTCGTCGGGCTGTCAGGGGGTCCGCGTAGGCTGAGGTCCGCTCCGGCGTGCCGTCGCCGCGAGCCTCCTCGGCGGGGCATCTGCACCGCCCGAACGCCAGCGCTGCCCCAAGGACCGCTCACCGTGCCCGCGCCATCCCCCCTCGATGCTCTCGACGACGCCTACCTCCGAGCCGTCTACGACTCCGGTTCGCTCCAGCGCGGCCGGGGCTACGCCGACGATGGCCGGGCCACGGTGCTCACCGCTGAACCGGGATTGATCAAGGCCATCTGCAACGGCTCGGGGCGGGCCGCCTACGTGCTGCGGATCACCTGGCAGGACCACGGAGGGTTCGTCGAGCTCGACGACACGTGCAGCTGCCCGCTCGGCGGGAGCTGCAAGCACTGCGTGGCCGCCATCCTCACCGCCCGCCGGCACGCGCTCACCCGCCCCTCGGCCGCCCCCGCCCGGCCGGCGGCCGACTGGCGTCGGACCCTGGCCGACCTCGGTCCCACCCAAGAGGACCACCTCACCGGCCTCGCCGGGTTGGCCCTCCAGTTCGGCCTGGCGGCCGCCAAGCCCACCCGGTTCGCCCCCGCCACCGGTCCCGCGGTGACCATCCGCCCGATGCGGCGGGGCCGGGCGGGGAAGTGGGTCAAGACCGGCGCCTCCTGGCGGGACGTGGCGTCGCCCTACGGGTACGACCTCGCCGATGCCGACCCGCGCCAGCGGGCGGTGCTCCGGGTCCTGGCCTCGATCGGCCAGCTCGACGGCTACTACGGCACCGCCGGGCCCACGCCGCTCGACGACTTCGGGCCGGAGGTCTGGTACCAGCTCGAGCAGGCCGTCGAGGTCGGCGTCGCGCTCGTCGGCGAGCGAGCCGGTGACGAGGTCGAGCTCTCGCCCACCACGGCACGAGCCACGATCGATCTCACGGCTGGTCCCGACGGGGCGGTCACCCTTTCCCCCCGGTTCGTGGTGGACGAGGACGAGGACGAGCTCGAGGTGCCAGGGCCCTCCGCCGGCCTGCTCGGCACCCCGGCCCACGGGTTGTGGATCGCCGACGGCCGCTCGCTGCGCCTCGTCCCGCTCGCCGCACCGCTGCACCCGTCGATCGCCCGCCTCGCGTCCCTCGGCGGCCTCACCGTGCCCGCGGCCGACGTGGACGAGCTGCTCGACGTCTACCAGCCCGAGCTGGCCCGCCACGCCACGGTCAGCTCCTCCGACGGCAGCGTCGCCTTCGCCACCAACCGGTTCGTCGGCCTCGTCCTGACCGTCGAGCGCACCGCCCCCGACGCGGCCGCCCTGCACTGGTCGGCACGCTACGAGCGCGGAGACCGGACCACCGACCACCGTCTCGGCAACCCCGGCAGCCGGGGCCGGGACCGTCCGGCGGAGGCCACCGCGCTGGCCGGTGTGGCCCTGCCCACCCATCTGCTGCCCGCCATCGCCGACCACGTCGGCCGACCCCGAGACCTCGTCGTCTCGGGGCCGGCGGTCGTCACCCTCCTCACGGAGGTCCTGCCGTGGCTGGAGGCGGAGGGAGACGTCGAGATCGAGGTGCGCCGCGACCAGCCCACCCTCCGAGAGGCCACCGACGATCCGCGCATCTCGCTCACGGTCACCCCGGGCGACGACGGCCGGCACCGCGACGGCAACGATTGGTTCGACCTCGACGTCGAGGTGAGCGTCGACGGGGAGGCGGTGGACTTCGTCACCCTCTTCGCCGCGCTCAACCGGGACGACCGCGCCATCATTCTGCCGTCTGGCACCTGGCTCCGCCTCGACCGTCCCGAGCTCGCCAAGTTGCGAGAGCTCATCAACGAGGCCCGCGGCCTCGCCGACCCCGCCACCTCCGGCGTCGCCCGTCTCAACAGGTTCCAGACCAGCTGGTGGGACGAGCTCGCCGGGCTCGGTGTGGTCACCGAGCAGTCGCAGCGGTGGGCCGAGAGCGTCGGCCAGCTGGCGGCACTGCGGGCGCCCGAACCGGTCCCGGTGCCGGCGGGCCTCGACGCCACCCTGCGCCACTACCAGCAAGAGGGGCTCGACTGGCTGGCGTTCCTGCACCGCAACGGCCTCGGCGGGATCCTCGCCGACGACATGGGCCTCGGCAAGACCGTCCAGATCCTGGCCCTGTGCCTCCACATCCTGGAGCGCCGACCTGAGGCTCGATTCCTCGTGGTCGCACCCACCAGCGTGGTGGAGAACTGGGCTCGTGAAGCGGCCCGGTTCGCTCCGGGCGTGAACGTCCGGACCATCTCGGAGACGGCCACCCGTCGGGGCACCTCGCTCGACGAGGAGATCAGCGGTGCCAGCCTGGTGGTCACCTCCTACGCACTGTTCCGCCTCGAGTTCGAGGCCTACGCCGGTCACCCGTGGGAGCTCCTCCTGCTCGACGAGGCTCAGTTCGTCAAGAACCACCAGGCCAAGACCTACCAGTGCGTCCGCCGCCTCGACGCCGCCACCAAGATCGCCGTCACCGGCACCCCGCTCGAGAACAGCCTGATGGATCTGTGGTCCCTGCTGTCGATCACCGCCCCGGGCCTCTACCCCGACCCGAAGCGGTTCAGCGACACCTATCGCAAACCGATCGAGAGCGGCGACGCCCCGGAGCTCCTCGCCACCCTGCGGCGGCGCATCGCCCCGCTGATGCGTCGGCGCACCAAGGACGAGGTGCTCACCGAACTGCCGCCCAAGACCGAGCAGACCGTGGAGATCGAGCTCAACCCCCGCCACGCCCGGATCTACTCCACCCAGCTCCAGCGCCAACGTCAGAAGGTCCTCGGCCTCGTCGGAGACGTCCAGAAGCACCGCTTCGAGATCCTCAAGTCGCTCACCATCCTCCGCCAGCTCGCCCTCGACCCAGCGCTGGTGGACGAGGCGCACGACGCGGTGGGATCGGCCAAGCTGGACCGCCTGCTCGAAGATCTCACCCAGGTGGTGGCCGAAGGCCACCGGGCGCTCGTGTTCAGCCAGTTCACGCGCTACCTGGGTCGTGTCCGCAGCCGTCTCGACGCCGCCGGCATCGCCCACAGCTACCTCGACGGCCGGACTCGGAAGCGAGACGACGCCATCGCCCGGTTCAAAGACGGCGACGTGCCCGTCTTCGTCATCAGCCTGAAGGCCGGCGGCTTCGGCCTGAACCTCACCGAAGCCGACTACTGCTTCGTGCTGGACCCGTGGTGGAACCCCGCCACCGAG
>CAZIVZ010000032.1:0-14602 GCA_964542495.1 uncultured Aquihabitans sp. | reverse complement strand
CACCAGGGGCGGCCCGGCGAGGAACCCCGTGCTCTGGTCCTCGACCACGATCGTGTAGTCGGACAGGCCGGGCTGGTAGGCGCCGCCGGCGGTGGACGAGCCGAACACCACGCACACCGTGGGGATCTTCAGCTTCGAGAGCTCGATCATCTCGTAGAAGAACCGGCCGGTCTCGGCGAAGTGCGTGGTCTGGATCTTCGGCCCGTCGCCGCTCCCGCCGCCGCCCATGCGCAGGTCGGCGCCGGCCGACTCCACGAAGCTCACGTAGGGCATGCGGTTGTCGCGGGCGATCTCGAGGGCCCGCATCCACTTCTTGCCGGCGTAGGGGGTGAGGGCGCCGGCGAGGACCGTGGGGTCGTTGCCCATGATCACGCACTCGGTGCCGCCGATGACCCCGATGCCCACCACCATGCCGCCGCCCATGGCGTAGTCGGACTTGTAGCCGGCCAGGGCGCTGATCTCGAGGAAGGGCGTGTCGGGGTCGAGCACGTTGGCGATGCGCTCGCGGATGGGCAGCTTGCCCCGGGACCGCAGCCGGGCCATGCGCTCGGGCCCACCGCCGGCCTCGGCCTCGTCGAGCAGGCCGTCGATCACCGCCAGCTGCTCGAGCAGGTCGTCGCGGTTGCGGGTGAACTGCTCGCTGCCGGTGTCGACGGCGGACGCGAGCGGCGGGGCCAGCAGGGTTCGCTCCATCCGGCGGACACTACCGGCGGTAACATCGGGCCGCCAGTGTTACCCTCTGGTGCCGGCGACGAATCTGCGCAGATTCTTCGCCGACGTCCCCCCGCCCGCTCCCCATCGAAGGCAGGATCGCTCCCATGAAGAACGCCATCACCGACATGCTCGGGATCGACGTCCCGATCTTCGCCTTCAGCCACTGCCGAGACGTGGTGGCGGCCGTCTCCAAGGCCGGTGGCCTCGGGGTGCTCGGCGCCGTGGCCCACAGCCCCGAGCAGCTCGAGATCGACCTCGACTGGATCGAGGCCGAGGTGGGCGACAAGCCCTACGGGGTCGACCTGATCATCCCGGCCAAGTACGCCGGAGACTCCGAGGGCGGCTACACCCTGGCCGACATCGCCAACCTCATCCCCGCCGAGCACTGGGCCTTCGTCAACGACATCCTGGCCCGCTACGACGTGCCCGAGATGCCCGCGGACGTCACCGGCGGCGTGTTCCGCATCAAGGACGACACGCCCCTGCCGTTCTCCGAGCGCTCCGCCGGCCCGCAGCTCGAGCTGGCCCTGGCCCACCGCACCGCGTTCGTGGCCAACGCCCTCGGCCCGCCCCCGGCCCACATGATCGAACGCTGCAAGGAGGAGGGCCGCCTGGTGGGCGCCCTCGCCGGCAAGGCGGTGCACGCCGAGCGCCACGTGCAGGCGGGCGTCGACATCATCGTGGCCCAGGGCGGCGAGGCCGGCGGCCACACCGGCGAGATCGGCTCCATGGTGCTCATCCCCGAGGTGGTCGACGCCGTGGCTCCCGTCCCCGTGCTCGGCGCCGGCGGCATCGGGCGGGGACGCCAGATGGCCGCGGCCATGGCCCTCGGCGCCCAGGGCGTGTGGTGCGGGTCGGTGTGGCTCACCACCGAGGAGGCCGAGACCCACCCGGCGGTCAAGGAGAAGATGCTCCAGGCCACCTCGGCCGACACCATCCGCTCGCGCTCGCGCACCGGCAAGCCCGCCCGCATGCTGAAGTCGGCGTGGACCGAGGAGTGGGACGACCCCACGCACCCGCAGCCGCTCGGCATGCCGCTCCAGCCGATCCTCACCGCCCAGGCGATCCAGCGCATCGACCGCGCCGCGGTGAAGCCCGGCTCGGGCGCCGAGAAGCTGGCCAACTACTTCGTTGGCCAGATCGTCGGCCACATGAACGAGACCAAGACCTCCGCCCAGGTTGTCTTCGAGATGGTCGACGAGTTCATCGACGCCATCCGCTCGGTCCAGACCCAGATGGACGCCTGAGGCCCGCCGGCGTGGGCACCCCGCTCGACGTCGCCGTCACCGACACCGCCGACCCCGAGCGGTGGGCGCTGGCCCTCGGGGTCTCCACCGAGGCGGTCGAGCGCTACCGGTCCACCGACGTGTTCGACCTCCACCTCGACACGTTCATCTGGACCCGCATCCTGCGGTATCGCATGGACCGCCGCCACGGCTGGTCCCCCACCGGCCGCCACCTCGCGTGGGAGGTCGACCTCCCCCGCGCCATCGACGGCGGCCTCACCGGCGGGATCTGGTCGGTCACCACCAACCCGTTCCGCCCCGCTGCCGCCCGGCGCGAGGCGTTCGCCGAGAACCTGCCCCGGCTGAAGGCGTGCCTCACCGCCCACCCGCTGGTGGAGGTGGTCGACACCGTGGCCGGCTACCGCGAAGCCCGGGCCCGAGGCCACCACGGCGCCTTCGTGGGCATCCAGGGCGCCAACGCGCTGTCGTCGTCGATCGACGACCTCGACCTGGCCATCGACGGCGGCGTGGTGCGCATCACCCTCGTCCACCTCACCACCTCCCGGCTCGGCACCACCAGCTCGCCCCTGTCGAAGCTGGGCCGCACCGCCGGGCTCACCGACTTCGGCCGCCAGGTGGTGCAGCGCCTCGACGCCGGCCGCGTGCTGGTGGACCTGGCCCACATCAGCGAGGCCGGCTTCTGGTCCGCGGTCGAGGTCCACGACCCGTCGCTGCCGCTCATCGTCACCCACACCGGCGTCGACGGCGTGTGGCCCCACTGGCGCAACCTCACCGACGCCCAGGTCCGCGCCGTGGCCGACTCGGGCGGCTGCGTCGGGGTGATGATGCAGGAGTCGTTCCTCGGCACGCGCCCAACCGACGCCGCCACCGTGGTCGACCACCTCGCCCACATCATCGACGTCGGCGGCGAGGGCGCCCCGGCCCTGGGCAGCGACTACGACGGCATGGTCACGCCCCCCGCCGACCTCCCCCGCCACGCCCAGTGGCCCCGCCTGGCGGAGGAGATGGCCCGCCGCCGCTGGTCCGACGAGCGCATCGCCGCCGTCCTCGGCGGCAACGCCCTCCGGGTGATCGAGGCCGTCCGCGGCTGAGCGGGCGGCCTGCACTGCGGCACTCGTGGTAGCCCCAGACCCGAGGCTCGTGCACCTGAGCCGCGTGGAGCGGCTCAGGTGCACACACCTCCGCTGCCACACCCTCAGATCAACAGCTCAGGCCATCGACGAGACCCAGAACGCCGCCCCGAAGCCCAAGGTCGTGAGCAGGCCGACCAGCTTGCCGCCGTGCTCGAACGCTTCGGGCATCATCGTGTCGGCCAGCATCGTCAAGATGGCGCCGCCGGCGAAGGCCTGCACGAACGCCACCGGCTCGGGGTTTGCACCATCGAAGGCCTGGAAGCCCACCATCGAGGCGACCCCGCACACCACCGCCACCGCCGCCCAGAGCCCGAGGATCCGCGCCGGCGCCCAGCCGTCGACGCGCAGGCCCGTGGTGGCGGCCATCGCCTCGGGCAGGTTGGAGAGGAACACCGCGGCGAGCACGGCCACGCCCACGCCCTCGCCGCCGAGCAGCGACAGCCCGATCACGATGGACTCGGGGATGCCGTCGAGGACGATGCCCAGCACCACCGGGAGGGCGAAGCTGCCGCCCTCGGCCGGCGCGTCGCCCGCCGGCGCGCCCCTGGGACGAGCGCCGGTGCCGTGGGAGCGCTTCCGGTCGCCACCGCCCGCCCGGTCGACGAGCGCGTCACCCACGAAGTAGGTGAGTGCGCCGGCCACGAGCCCGTAGGCCACCCGCCCGCTGCCGCCCGCCAGGGCTTGCGCCTCCTCCACCAGGTCGTAGGCCACCGCGCTGATCAGCACGCCGGCACCGAAGGCCATGATCAGCCCGAGCGCCCGCTTGCCGATCGGCAGGGTCAGCGCGAGCACCCCACCGAGCACCAGCGACGACGACGCCAGCAGGCCCCAGGCGAACGCGCTCACCGGTCGGTCACGGGGCTGCGACCCCCGGCTCGCGGTAGACGCACCGGAACCCGATGTGGCTCATGCCCGTGTCGATCATCTGCGGGCGACGGGCGGCGGGGCGGTAGCGCATGCAGTACACGTCGGCGCAGAGGAACGACCCGCCCTTGACCACGCGACGCGGCACGCGGAACTGGGGTTGGTGGGGATCGAGGCTCGCCTCGGCGGTGCCGCCACGCGGGTCGCGCGGGACGCAGCACGACGACACCTCGCCCCAGCGATCCTCCAGGTACCAGTCGTCGGTCCACTCCCAGACGTTTCCGGCCATGTCGAACAGGCCGAAGCCGTTGGGCGGGAACGACCCCACCGGGGTGGTGGCGCCGAAGCCCGGCTCGGGCCGCCACGGGAAGTCGCCCTGGTAGTGGTTGGCCAGGTGCACGCCGGGCGGCTCGGGCTCGTCGCCCCACGTGAACTCCGCGCCGTCGAGCCCACCGCGCGCCGCCCGCTCCCACTCGGCCTCGGTGGGCAGCTCCGCGCCGCACCACGCCGCGAAGGCGGCGGCGTCCTCGTGGGCGACGTGGACCACCGGGTGCGAGCCGCGGGCCGCGAGGTCGGACCCGGGGCCCTCGGGGTGGCGCCACGACGCGCCGGGCACCCAGGTCCACCACTGGCTCAGGTGGCGGAGGTCGACCGGACCGGACGTGGGGGTGAACACCATGGAGCCGGCCACGAGGTTCTCCGCCGGCGCGCCGGGGTAGTCGGCCGGGTCCAGGGGCCGCTCGGCCACGGTGACGTACCCGGTGGCGGCCACGAACTCGCCGTAGCGGTCGTTGGTGACGGGGTACCGCTCCATCCAGACGCCGCCCACCGCCACGCGACGCACCGGTCCCTCCTCGGGGTAGTGCCGGTCCGAACCGACGGCGAGCTCGCCGCCGGGGACCCACACCCGGTCACCCGCCCGGGCGGGAAGGGCGGGTGACCGGGGGGAAGCCTCGCTCATGCGGAGGGCAGGCCCGCCTCGAGTGTGGCGAGCACCTGGTCGAGGTTGAAGCTGGCGGGCTTCTGGCGGGCCGGGAACTCGGCCAGCGTCTGGACCATCTGGAAGACGAACGCCTGCATGGGCACCAGGATGAACGCCCGGTCGAGGAGCCAGTCGTAGTAGGTGTTCGACGTGATGTCGGCCCGCTCGTAGGGGTCGGTGCGCAGGTTGAAGATCTTCGGCACCCGCAGGTGGGTGAACGGCTCCGCCCAGATCTGCAACCCACCCGGCGCGCGCTGCTCGAGGAACACCACCTTCCAGTTGTCGAAGCGCACGGCGGTGAGGTCTCCGTCGTCGGACACGTAGAAGTAGTGCTTGCGGGGGCTCTCGTCGACCTCCCCGGTGAGGTACGGGAGCTGGTCGTGCCCGTCGAGGTGAACCTTGTAGGTGGTGCCCCCCAGGTCGGTGCCCGCCTTCAGGTCCTCGGCGATGGTGGGCACGCCGGCGGCGGCCAGCAGCGTGGGGAACCAGTCGTTGTGGCTGATGATGCCGTTCTTCACCTGGCCCGGCGCGATCCGCGCCGGCCACCGGATCAGCTCGGGCACCCGGAAGCCGCCCTCCCAGTTCGTGTTCTTCTCGGAACGGAACGGGGTCATGCCGGCGTCGGGCCACGAGTTCATGTGGGGGCCGTTGTCGGTGGAGTAGACGACGATCGTGTCCTCGGTCAGGCCCAGCTCGTCGAGCAGCCCGAGCAGGTCGCCCACCAGGTCGTCGTGGTCGAGCATCGTGTCGTGGTACTCCGACTGCCACCGCCCGGCCCGGCCCCGGCTCTCGGGCTTCACGTGGGTCCGGAAGTGCATGTGGGTGGAGTTGAACCACACGAAGAACGGGGTGTCGGAGTCGGCCTGGCGGCGGATGAAGTCCGAGGCGGCGTCGCGGAACTCCTCGTCGACGGTCTCCATCCGCTTCTTGGTGAGCGGCCCGGTGTCCTCGATGCGCTGGGTGCCGTCGCCGTTCGCCCACGACCGGATGACGCCCCGCGGGGCGAAGCGCTCGCGGAACTGGGGGAAGTCCTCGGGCTTGGGGTAGTCGGGGTGCTCGGGCTCCTCCTCGGCGTTGAGGTGGTAGAGGTTGCCGAAGAACTCGTCGA
Source organism: uncultured Aquihabitans sp. (assembly GCA_964542495.1). Lineage (GTDB taxonomy): Bacteria > Actinomycetota > Acidimicrobiia > Acidimicrobiales > Iamiaceae > Aquihabitans. Next base: position 8,554 of record CAZIVZ010000032.1, on the reverse strand, counting down.
AGCCGTGGGCGGTGGGGAGGTGCTCGTCTCGGTCGCCCAGGTGGTTCTTGCCGAACTGGCCGGTGGCGTAGCCCGCCGACTTGAGGGCGGTGGCGATCGTGGGGTCCTCGGGCCGGATGCCCACGGCGGCGCCGGGCATGCCCACCTTGGTCAGACCGGTGCGGATCGGGTTCTGCCCGCAGATGAAGGCGGCCCGGCCGGCGGTGCAGCTCTGCTCGCCGTAGCTGTCGGTGAAGCGGATCCCCTCCTCGGCGATCCGGTCGATGTTGGGCGTGCGGTAGCCCATCAGCCCGTCGGAGTAGCAGCTCAGGTTGGAGATCCCGATGTCGTCGCCCCAGATCACCAAGATGTTGGGCTTCTTCTCGCTTGCCATGGCTGCTGTCCCCCGGTTCGACCGACCAGAGCCACGTCACGCGCGGCCCCTCCCGCGAGCTTGGCAGAGCTCGGCGCTGCCCGCGTCACCCTCGGCAGGTGATTCGGGCGTGTGCGGTCACCCCTCGGTGTCGAGGCGCTGCACCGCCCGCAGGGTCAGGCCCAGCGCCGCGGCACGATCGAGCACGCCGTGGAGGCCGGGTTGATCGATCCCGGGCGCGTGCACCGTCGACGTGTCGCCCGCCACGGTGACCAGCAGCGGTTCGAACGCGGCGCGCACCTCCACCCCGAGCGCGCCGTCGATCACGACCACGTAGTCGCCCTTGTCTCGCATCGGCGCTCCTTGGACGGCGGTCGATCGGGCTGTTCCCACGGTGCCCCGCCGAGGCGGCCGGGCCATCACCTGTCCGGGGTGAAACAGCGATTCCCGTGGTGCCGACACCCGCCGATACCGTCGATACCCGTGGAACGCGGGCGACAGGACGGCACCACCGCCGGGCGCGCCCGTCCAGCCCGGTTCTCGGGCACCAAGTTCGTGCCCCCGTCGCCGCCCGCCTGGTTCGTCCCCCGACCGGCCCTGGTCGCCGCGCTCGATCGCGCCGTCGACCTCCCGCTGGCGGTCGTGGTCGCCTCGCCGGGCGCCGGCAAGACCACGCTCCTCGCCGACTGGGCCCGCAGCCGGCCCCGCGGTTCGGTCGCCTGGGTCAGCGTCGATCCGGCCGACCGGGACCCCGCCCGGTTCTGGCAAGCGGTGATCACCTCGATCCAGCGCGTCGCCCCCGACTTCGCCGCCGAGGCGTACGACCTCCTCACGCTGGACGGGTCGGTCCAACCCGACGCCCTGGAGTCGCTCCTGGCCGCGTGCGAGTCGCTCGAGCGACCGGTGACGCTGGTGGTTGACGACCTCCATCTGACCGCGACCGACGTGGCGGACCACCTCCGCTTCCTGGCCACGCGCGGCCAGGGCCGGCTGCACGTGGTGGTGGGTACGCGCCAAGAACCCCTCGGGCTCGCTCGCCTCCGCCTCGACGGCGCGATCGGCGAAGTGCGCGACGCTGACCTGCGCTTCGGTGCCGACGAGGTGGTGGCCTTCGTGACGGGCATGGGGCTGACCGTCAGCGAGCCGGACCTCGGCGTGCTGCGCGACCGCACCGAGGGGTGGGCGGCTGGTGTGCACCTGGCCACCGTCGCGCTGCGGGACCAGGGCCAAGCCGCCGGCTTCGTGCAGCGCCTGGCCGGCACCAACCAGGCGATCTCGCAGTACCTCTCCTACGAGGTGGTCGATGCGCAGTCCCCCGAGGTGCAGCGGTTCCTGCTCGACACCTGCGTGGTCGACGAGCTGACCCCCCAGCTGGCCGCCGCCCTGTCCCCCGAGTCCGGGGTCACCCTCCACGAGGTGGAGGCGGCGGGGCTGCTGCTCTCTCGGCTCGACCCGGCCGCCGAGGTGTACCGGTTCCACCACCTCCTGAGCGAGATGCTGCGCGCCCGCCTGCACGTCGTCGATCCCGAGCGGGAGCGGCTGCTGCACGCCCGGGCCGCCGCGCACCACGAGGGGTTGGGCCGGCCGCGCGAGGCGTTCCCCCACCGGTGGCGTGCGGGCGACGCGCGCGGTGCGCTCGGGCTCGTGGCCGGTCTGGGCCCCGACTACCACCTCGCCGCCGAAGCCCACGACGTGGAGAAGCTCCGCGTGCCGCTCTCCGACGCCGACATCGCGGGTGCCCCCGGGCCTTCGGTCGCCCACGCCAGCACCCTGGCCAGCGTGGGGCTCGTGGACGACGCCCTCGAGCTCACCGCCCGCATCGAGCGGCTCGCCCACGACCGCCTCACCGAGTCGGAACGTGACCAGCTCCTGGCCACCCGGGCCTGCGTCCTGACCATGGCCGACCGCAACCGCGAGGTGATCGACCTGGTCGAGCCCGCCCGGACCGCCCGGACCGAGGCGTCCGCCGCCGACGGGTGGCGGGACCTCGCCGACGCGGTGCTGCTGCGGGCGTTCGTCTGGGAGGACCGCTTCGAGCGCGCCGAGGCGATGGCCGCCGAACGCCCGTTGGAACAGGTCAGCGTCGAGCTCCTGAGCGCGGTGGCCCTGGTCCACCTCGAGCGGGGCGAGCTCGAGCGGGCGATCGGCCTCGTCCGCCCCGCCCTGCCTCCGGGGGTTCTCGACGGCCCCGATCCCATCCCGCTCCCGCTCCTACCGGTGATGGCGGTGCTCGGGAGCGCCCTGCTCGAACGGGGAGAGCTGGCCGACGCCGAGCGCATGCTGCACGAGTTCGTCACGCGCCGGGCAGCGGTGCGGCCCGGCATGGTCGTCCTGGCCCGTCTCGGGTTGGCCCGCCTCCTCCGAGCCGAAGCTCGCCTCGACGCAGCACGGGTGGTGCTCCACCCCGCCTTCACCGCGTCGGGGCCGGCCGCCGCCTCCGGCCTGTCCCGGCGCGTCGCCTGCCTCGAAGCCCGCCTGCTGCTCGAGTCAGGTGCACGCACCGAGGCCGCCGGCGTGCTGGACGGGCTGCCCGCCGAGGTGCGGACCGACCTCGTGCGGGCCGAGCTCGCGCGCACCGAAGGGCGAGATGAGGATGCCGTCGCCCTGCTCGACGGAGCGCAGGACCTCGCGGCCACGCCCCGCCAGCACCTCGAGGTGGCCGTGGCGCGCTTGGCCCACGCCTGCGACGCCGGCGAGCCACCGGCCGAGCTGGTGGCCGACGTGCTCGAGCGGGCCGAGACGGTCGGGGCCACGTTCCTCGTGGCCGAGGGCGGGTCGGCCGCGCTCGCCGCCGTGCTGGCCGAGGCCCGGCGCCGACCCCAGACGGCCTTCCTGCGGCGCCTCGCCGCCACCCGCCCGCACGCCGTGGCGCCGACCCGGGCCAACGCCACCCACCCGATGGACGCCCTGAGCGAGCGCGAGCGGACCGTGCTGCGGTACCTGGTGACGTCGCTGTCCTACAAGGAGATCGCCGAGGAGCTCTACGTCTCGGTCAACACCGTCAAGACGCACGTGAAGAACATCATCCGCAAGCTCCACGCCACCTCCCGCGCCGACGCCATCGCCCGAGCCCGCGACCTGCACTACCTCTGACCCGAGATCCGTCGGATTCAGTCCCCTGCGGAGAGGTCCACCTGCACCTCGGCAACGAGCTCGAGCCGCACCGGCACGTCGGCCAGGCCGGCCTTGCGCAGTGCGGCGCGCAGGTCGTCGGAGGCAGGCGGGTCCTCGGGACCGACGGCGCGCACCACCACCGAGCCGCGCTGGCTGCTGACCTCGACCACCCGCCAGCTGCTGCCGGCCACCCACTCGTCGGCCACGTCGTGGACCCGCTGCTCGTTTCGGGCGTCCAGGGCGATGATCCGCGTCGATGCGGCAAGCGGCATCGAGACGAGCACCACGAGCACCACCACCAGGGCGATGGCGCTGGGCCGGTGGAGCGTGCCCTGTTCCGGCCCGAAGCGGTGCACCCCCGACGCGGCCATGACCACGACCCCCGTGGCCAGGATCGCCGCCACGTTGGTGACGAAGAGCAGCAGGGCGCCCCGGGCCTCGTCGGGGGCGCCGGACTCCAGGGTCAGACCCACCACGGCCAGGGGCGGCACGAGCGAGATGGCGATGGCTACGCCCGGGAGGGTGTCGGAGATGTCCCGGCGGACCACCGCGAACGCGCCGACCACGCCGGTGGCCAGCGCGGCGAGCAGGTCGATCAGGCGCGGGTGGACCCGGCTGGCCACCTGCGAGTTGCTGAGCTCGACCACCTGGCGGAGGTCGAAGCGGCCGATCAGCCAGGCGATCGCCACCACCGCGACGGCACCGCTGACCACCAGGACCAGGGAGCGAACCACGTTGGCGCGATCACCCAGCACCACGCCCAGCACGGTTCCGAGGATGGGGGTCATCAGCGGTGCGACGATCATGGCGCCGATGACCGTCGCGGTGGAATCGCCCACCACGCCGGCCGTGGCGATGATCGCCGCCAGCACGAGCAGCATCCAGAAGCGACTCAGCCGGATGCGCGCGTCGTCGCCCTCCACGAAGAGGTGGGCGCGCATGCGGACCACGTCCTCCGCGGTGACGGTGGGCAGGCGGGTCGGCACCTGCGGCCGCAGACCCGGTGACGTGGTCGTCGAAGTGGACCCCACGGAGCCCCCTCCCGCTCAGGCGAGGAGCTTGGCCTTGGCGGCGGCGAACTCCTCGTCGGAGAGCAGCCCGGCGCCCTTCATCTCACCGAGCTTGGTGAGCTGCTCCATCAGGTCCGGCACTGCCGCGGGCGCGGCGGCCACCGGAGCGGGCGGGGGAGGTGGCGGGGCGGCAGCCGCCTGCTGCGCGGCCGCCTGCTCGAACGCAGCCTGCTGGGCCTGGGCCGCGTTCGCCTGCTGGGCGTTGGCCACCTTGCCGGTCACGGCCTGTGCCGTCCCGGCGATCACCGCGGTGCGCGCCATCGTGCCGACCAGGCCCGGGCGACCCATGCGTCGTCCTCTCATCGTGTGCTCCTTTCGTTCGGTTCGTTCGGTGTTCGGTGGTCAGAGGGCGTCGACGGCGGCGAGGACCTCGTCGACCACCAGCCCGGGGATGTGGATGTCGGACAGCAGCACGCCGCCCGAGCCCACGATGGCGTCGCGCAGCGGGATGGACCAGGTGTGCTCGAACACGAGCACGGCGGCCGCCGAGCCCGGCTCGAGGCTGGCGATGAGCTCGTCGATGTCGTCCTCGGACACCAGGTCGCGGGCCTCGTGCACGAGCGCGGCGAGGGCGTCGATCTCCGGAGAGGCGCCCGCCTCCTCGAGCTCCACCACGTCGACCGTGCCGTCGTCGGCCTTGAGCACCAGCAGGCCGTCGACCACCGTGATCACGTTCCGTTCCACGAGGTCGCTGAGGGCGGGGAGGATCTCCCCGTTGAACTGGCTGCCGGGAAACCCGATCACGAGCACTTCGACTGGGCCCACGCTGCTGCTCCTCGTTCGACGACGGCCGAATGTCCGTCTTGTTCGGTCCGGTTCTACCAGCAGCGGCGTACGGCAGGGATCACCCCTGAGGGGTCATTCACACGCCGGCGTCGGCGGTGAGCAGCGACTGGAACCAGCGGGCCGAGTCCTTGGGGATCCGCCGGTAGTCGTCGTCGTAGTCGACGTAGACCAGACCGAAGCGGGGCCGCCGGCCGACGTACCACTCGATGTTGTCCGCGTAGGACCAGGCGAAGTACCCGTCGACCGGGATGCCCTCGGCCCGGGCCGCGAGCACCACCTCCAGGTGGCGCCGGTAGCTCCAGATCCGGATGTCGTCTCGCACCCGGCCGTCGACCAGGCGGTCCTGGCAGCCGAACCCGCCCTCGGTGATGACCAGCCGATCGGCCGACGGGTGGTCGGCGTACTTCCGCAACGTCCAAAGCAGCCCCTCGGGGTCGAGGGGCACGCCCACCTCGGAGCGGATGCGCACCTCGCCGTCGGGCACGCTCAGCAGCGGCGTGGGGCCGAGCAGCGGGATCTGGCGCAGGCCCACCAGCGGGCCGTAGTACTGCACGCCCATGAAGTCGTAGCGGAAGGTGGCCGCCTCGAGGTCGCCGTCTCGGATGTGGCGCTTCAGCGGGGCCAGCAGCTTGGTGGCCTCGAACGGGTAGCCGAGGCCCCCGGCGGGGTCGATGAAGATGTCGACCATCAACGCCTCGAGGGCGCGCTTGCGCCGTGCGGTGCGCTCGTCGGTGGGCTCGTAGGGATGCACCACCGACATCACGTTGGTGGTGCCGATCTGGGCGTCGTCGCCCAGCACCGCCCGCATCCGGCGACCGGCCTCGGCGCAGGCCAGGTTCAGGTGGTGCACCGACCGCAGCGCCTTGTCGGGGTGCGGGCCTCGGCGCTCGTGCAACCCAGCCACGATGGAGCCGACCACGCTGAACGGCTCGTTGAACACCATCCAGTGCTTCACCCGGTCGCCGAAGTGCTCGGCACAGCGCTCGGCGAAGGCGGCGAAGTCGTCGACGATCCCCCGCCGGGTCCACGCCCCCTCCTTCCACAGCGCCAGCGGGAGGTCCCAGTGGTGCACGGTGACCCAGGGTTCGAGTCCCAGGTCGAGCATCCGGTCGATCACCCGGTCGTAGAAGGCGGCGCCCTCGGCGTTCCACGGGTCTCGCCCGTCGCCCATGAGCCGGGGCCACGACAGCGAGATCCGGTTCGCCGCGAACCCGAGCTCGTGGATCAGGGCCAGGTCGTCCTCGTAGCGGTCGTAGAACTGGATCCCCTGGTCGCCGCCCTCGCCCGCCACCCGGCCGAGGCGCACCATCTCGTCCCAGATCGACGGCCGCTTGCCACCGGCGCTCGGCGCCCCCTCGATCTGGAACGAGGCCGAGGCCACGCCCCACGTGAAGTCGTCACCGAAGTCCGATCGCTGCATGGCCGCGGACCCTACCGCCCAGGTGCTGCGGGCCCCCCGGCCCGACTGCCCGACCAAGCTGCGCGTGCTCAGCGTCGTGACACGACATCGAACACGCACACCTCCCGCCCCCGCCCCGACCACCCACCGAGGTGCGCGTGCTCAGGGTCGTGAGACGACATCGAACACGCACACCTCCGAGGTCAGGGGGCAGCGCGCTCCCGGGCGCCGACGTCGCACGCGGGCACACCGTCGCCGTCGCCGTCCTGGGGACGCGCCGCGCCGGCCAGGTCGTCGACCACGTCGGCACCGCAGCCCAGGGTGCCCACCGGGATGGCGTCGATCAGCGGGGAGCCCGGGTTCAGCTCGTAGCCGGCCACGCCGCTCACCGAGATCGTCACGTCGGCCGGCGCTGCGGGCTGGTCCCCCGGCCCCGCGAGGCCACACGACCCGTCGTCGTCGGAGTTGTGGCCGAGCGACTCGGGGTCGGTCCCGGTGCAGGTCTGCAGGATGCTCGACGCGACCACGGCCCGACCCGAGTTGGCCAGGGCCGGGGTGGTGACCCCGAGGGAGACCCACGATCGGAGGGCGACGTGGCGCAGGACGACCGTCCCCTGGTTCGAGATGGTGGCCGTCGACCCGAACACGTGGACGAGCAGGGAGTTCTCGAGCACCGCCGTGCCGGTCGGCGCCACCACCACCTGCCCCGAGCTCTCGAGGCCGGTGAGGCTGAGGTGGCGGCCGACGAGCGCACCCCTCACCAGGAAGCGGGCGCCGGGCACGTTGTACGACGAGATGCCGTCGAGCTCGAGGCTCGCCCCCTGCTCCACGGTGACCCAGTGGTTCACCAGGGCGTTGCCCGGGCCCACCTTGCGGATCGAGAGGGCACCGGTGATCGAGAGCGCCGGTGACCCTGGGTAGGACCCGGCCGGCAGGGCGATCGCCGCCCGACCCAGCGCGTTGCCCTCGCCGATCGCCGCCTCGAGGGTGCAGTCGCCCGCACCGGGGGTGGCCTCGCACACGCCGTCGCCCGGCACCGCGTCGGCGCCGGAGGCCGTGGTGGTCACCGTGAGGGCGGCCGGCGGCGGGGGCGGTTCGCACGCCGCCAGCCCCACGAACCCGACGACGCACAGCGCGACGGTCCCGACGCGGCGGCGCCTGGCCGCCGACGAGCACACCTCCCACGAGCTCGGCCTGGTCGACATGCTCGCACCCCCTGTAGCGCTGGCCACGACGGTACCGTGGCCCGGTGCTCGGGCGCCCAAAGCTGCTGGTCGACCCCGATCTCGGCGGGCTGGTCCGACGCCGGGGCATGGCGCGGCGCCGCGGTGATCGAGCTCGACGGCGCGCTGGCCCTGGAGCTCGGGTACCGGCCGGTCTGGGACGGGTGGAGCACACCCTGGGAGCCCGGATCCGCAACGGACACCTCATCGAGCTCAACGGCTCCGGCCTGGCCCGGTTCGATCGGGCGATGGACCGGTGACCACCCGCCTTCGATCCACCGACGTCGGCGACATCGACATCCTCGCGATACCGGCGGGGGTCGAAGGCTACGAGGAGCTCGTCCGCGAGGCCGTCCCCGTCGACCTCGGTGACGTCGTGGTGCAGGTGTGCGCCCTGCCCGACCTCATCGCCATGAAGCGCGCTGCCGGTCGCCCCAAGGACCTCATCGAGGTCGAGGTCCTGTCCGCCCTGCGCGACGAGATCGCCGACGGCCGCTGAGGCCGACCAGCCCTCGCCTACCATCGGCGCCTCGCCCGTGTAGCTCAGTTGGCCAGAGCAGCCGCCTTGTAAGCGGCAGGTCGTGGGTTCGATTCCCACCGCGGGCTCCGA
>CAZIVZ010000031.1:0-14829 GCA_964542495.1 uncultured Aquihabitans sp. | reverse complement strand
CAGCGCGATCGGAGCCACCGCCATCTCGAGCGTCATGCGCTCCGATTCGATGCGGGCCAGGATCTGGTCGAGGTCGAAGCGCCGGTGCAGCCGGACCGTGGCCCCGGCCTCGGCGGCGGCGAGCAGGTTGAGCAGCCCGAGGATGTGCGACGGCGGCGTGGCCACCTGGAACCGGTCGTCGGGTCCGAGACCGAGCGCGTCCACCCAGTGGCGGGTGGCGTGCGCCATCGATCGGTGCGTGTGGCGGACCGCCTTGGGCAGGCCGGTGGTCCCCGAGCTGAACACCAGGACCGATTCGGCATCGTCGGCCACGTCCTCGTGGAGCCGATCCGTCCCGAGCCCGGCGAGCGCTGCGGCGAGGGCGGGGTGGTCCAGGTCGGTCACCCGATCGGCGCCGAGGCGGTCGGCCAGGATCGCTGTGGCGTCGCCGTCGGTCACGGCGTGGACCGGGACGGTCAGGTCCAGCGCGTGCCCGACCTCCAGGGCCTTCCACGCCGGGCTGATCAGCACCGCGGCAGCCCCGAGCTTGCTGACGCCGTGGAAGGCGGTCACGAACTCCACCCGGTTGGCCGTCATCAGCGCCACCCGGTCCCCCGCGCCCACGCCGCACGCGCGGAGGTGGCGGGCGAAGGCGTTGGCCTGGGCGTCGAGCTGCGCGAACGTCCAGTCGTCGTCGCCAGCCCGGACGGCCACCCGGTCGCCGTGGCGATCCGCGGCGCGCTCCAGCGAACGGTGCAGCGGGTCGGTCACCGGGGGATGCTCCCAGATGCCCAGCCTCGAAGCGTGTCCTTGACCACCTTGCCGGTGGCGTTCAGCGGCAGCTCGTCCACCAGCCGCACCGAGCGGGGGGCCTTGTAGTTGGCCATCTGGTCGCGGCTCCAGGCGACGAGCTCTGCCTCGGTGGCGGTCGCGCCGGGCGCCAGGACCACGAACGCCATCGCCACCTCGCCGAGGCGCTCGTCGGGCACGCCGATCACCGCGGCCTGGCTGATCTCGGGGTGACGCAGCAGGGCGTTCTCGATCTCGGCCGGGTAGGCGTTGAACCCGCCGACGATGAACATGTCCTTCGACCGACCCACGATGCGCAGGTTCCCGGCCTCGTCCAGGGTCCCGAGGTCTCCGGTGCGCAGCCAGCCCTCGGGCGACAGCGCCTCGGCGGTGGCCGCCGGGTCGTCGAGGTAGTGCGACATCACGCTGGGGCCCCGGAGCAGGATCTCGCCGGTCTCGCCGACGGGCACGTCCCGGCCGTCTCCGTCGACGATGCGCAGCTCGAAGCTGGGCCGGGCCCGACCGACGGTGGTGGCGATGGTCTCCACGTCGTCGCCGACCGAGGTGGCCGAGGCGGTGCCGCCCTCGGTGAGCCCGTAACCGGTGACGAGCACCGAGAACGGCAGCTCGTCGGAGATGCGGCGGATCAGCTCGACGGGGATGTCGGCCGCGCCGGTGACGGCCACCCGCAGGCTCGACAGGTCGACGCGGGCCCGGTCCGGGTGGTCGAGCAGCGACTGGTAGAGCGTCGGCGCGCCGGGGAACACCGTCACCCCTTCGGCCTCGATCCGGGCCAGGGCCCGGCCCGGGTCGAACACGGGCTCGGGCAACATGGTGGCCCCGGCCGCCACCGAGGCGAGGATGCCGGCCTTCAGCCCGAACATGTGGAAGTACGGGTTGACCATCAGGTAGCGGTCTCCGGCACCCAAGCCGGTCATGGCCACCCAGTCCTCGGCCACCCGGAGCGTCCGCCCGTGGGTCTGGACCACGCCCTTGGGGCTGCCGGTGGTGCCCGAGGTGAACAAGATGTCCGACGGGTCCTCCGGGGTGAGCGCAGCGCTGCGGCGCGCCACCTCCTCCCGCCCCGCGACGGAGGCTCGGGCCCCGAACGCCGACCACGACTCGGTGCCCGCACGGTCCGGCCCCCGTGCCACCACGACCGTGCGCAGGTGGGGCAGGTCGGCGCGGTGATCCGCGAGCAGGGCCACGTGGTCCGTGCCGAGGAAGTCGGTCACCGTCACCAGCAACCGGGCGCCGCTCCGAGCCAGGATCTCGGCCGCCTCGGCGCCCTTGAAGCGGGTGTTCACGGGAACCAGGACGGCACCGGCGGCGACGGTCCCGAGCGCGGCGGCAATCCACTCGGCGCTGTTGAACGCCCAGATCGCCACCCGGTCGCCGGGCTCGATCCCGGCGTCCACCAGAGCCGCGCCGAACGTCTCGGCGTGCTCGATCAGGTCCCGGTAGGTCCAGCTGGTGGGCCCGTCGACCACCGCGACCCGGTCCCCGTGCGCACGGGCGGTCCGGGCCACGAGGGCGGGGATGGTGACCGCGTGCGGGGCGCCGGCGTCGTCGACACCGGGGTCGGTCATCGCAGGACTTCGTCGGTCACGTTCATGAGCCGGGCGAGGTTGCCGCCCATGATCTTGCGGACGGTCTCCTCGGGCAGGCCCGCCAGCTCGTCGACGTAGCTGGGCGGGTCGGCGAGGCCCTCGGGGTGCGGGTAGTCCGAGCCGAACAGCACGTGGTCGACGCCGACGAGCTCGGCCAGCGCGCCGAGGTCCTCCTCCCAGAACGGGCTGATGTAGATGTTGCGCTTGAACACCGCGATCGGGTCCTCGAGGAAGTCCTGGGGCATCTTCTTGTAGATGTCGGCCAGGTTGGCGAGCAGGGGCGCCACCCAGCTGCTGCCGTTCTCGATGACGGCCACCTTCAGCGCCGGGAACCGGGACAGCGCGCCGTGGCAGATGAGGGCGGACACCGCGTCCTCGATCGGCCGCCAGGCCGACAGCATGCGGAAGGCCTGGGGCTCGAACGGGAGCATCTCGCTGGTGCTGCCCATCCAGTCGTTGGCGTAGCGCTCGTAGCCGCTGTCGGACGAGTGCATGGTGACCAAGACATCGTGCTCGACGACCTTCTCCCAGAACGGGTCGAACTCGGGCAGGCCGAACGACCTCGGGCCCCGAAAGCCGGGGACCGGCGCCGGGCGGATGAGCACCGCCTTGGCGCCGCGCGCCACCACCCACTCCAACTCCTCGATCGCCTTGTCCACGATGGGCAAGGTGATGATCGGCGTGGTGAAGATGCGGCCCTCGTGGTCGAACGACCAGGTCTCGTGGAGCCACTGGTTGAGGGCGTGGATGACCACGTGCATCAGCTCGGGGTCGTCGCGCATGCGCTCCTCCACCAGGCTGGCCAGCGTCGGGAACATGAGGGCCCGGTCGAGGCCCTGCTCGTCCATCAGGGCGAGGCGGTCCACGGGGTTGCGGAACGCGGGGATCGACCGCATCGGTTCGCCGAAGATCTCCCGGCGGTTCTTGCCCTCGGGGTTGCCCGTGCGGAAGTAGTCCTCCTGGGCGCCGGGGCGGGCCACCACCTCGAAGGTCGGGTTGGGGATGTAGTCGCTGATCTGGCCCCGCACCACGATCTTCTTGCGGCCCCGGACCTCCACGTACTCGATCACCCGCTGGTACCCGTCGGGCAGGAACTTCGTGAGCGCCTCCTCGGTCTCGTACAGGTGGTTGTCGGCATCGAACACCGGACAGGCGAGGGCTCGCGTGGTCATCGTGGTCTCCTCATCCGAATGAGAATCCCATTATTGGTCTAGGAGAGGCGGTGTTGCAATCGGCTCCGTCCGACGATCTCGCCACGGTGTAACCTCGATCTCAGCGCTGCGGGAAGGGGCCGCAGCGCAGGGGCACGGCCGAGGAGGCTTCGTGGAGGCACGCGACGAGCTGTACGTGGGCGGCACCTGGCGCGCGCCCACCGGTGCCGAACCGATCCCGGTCACCTCCCCCCACACCGGCGAGGCGTTCGCCACCGCCCCGGCCGCCGGACCCGACGACATCGACCGGGCCGTGTCGGCCGCCCGCTCGGCGCAGGACCACGGCGACTGGCCGCACCTGCCACCCGCGGATCGAGCCGACGCGGTCCGCCGGCTCGTCGCCGCCTACGCCGAGCGCCGCCGGGAGATGGCCACCCTCATCTCCGCCGAGATGGGATCGCCGATCTCGTTCGCCAAGTTCGCCCAGGCCATGTTGCCGATGGCGATCATGACCACCTACGCCGACCTCGCCGGCGACTACCCCTGGGAGGCCACCAGGACCGGCGCGTTCGGCCAGGACATCGTGGTCCGCAAGGAGTCCGCGGGGGTGGTGGCCGCGATCGTCCCGTGGAACATGCCCCAGTTCCTCATCGCCACGAAGCTGGCCCCGGCCCTGCTCGCCGGGTGCTCGATCGTGATCAAGCCGGCCGGCGAGACGCCTCTCGACGCCCTGCTGCTCGCCGACGTGATCCACGGGATCGGGCTCCCTCCCGGCGTGGTGAGCGTCCTGCCCGGCGGGCGGGAGGTGGGCGCCGCGCTCGTGGCCCACCCCGGGGTCGACAAGGTGGCGTTCACCGGCTCCACCGCGGCGGGGCGCGAGGTGGCGGCGCGCTGCGGCCAGGACCTCAAGCGGGTGAGCCTGGAGCTGGGCGGCAAGTCCGCCGCGATCGTGCTCGACGACGCCGACCCGGGCGTGGTCGCCGCCGGCGTCAAGGTGGCCGGCCTGATGAACAGCGGCCAGGCGTGCGTGGCCCAGACCCGCATCCTGGTGCCCGCGGCCCGCCACGACGAGATGGTCGAGGCCATCGCCGCCATGGTGGAGGCGCTCGTGGTCGGCGATCCCGCCGACCCGGCCACCGAGATCGGGCCGCTCGTGACCCAGCGCCAGCAGGAGCGGGTGCGGTCCCACATCGACGGTGGCGTGGCGGCCGGTGCCCGCCTCGTGGTCGGCGGGAGCGAGACCCCGGCCGGGCTCGACCGCGGGTGCTACGTCCGCCCCACCCTCTTCGCCGACGTCGACAACCAGATGGCCATCGCCCGCGAGGAGATCTTCGGTCCGGTGCTGGCGGTCATCCCCTACGACGACGACGCCGACGCCGTCCGGATCGCCAACGACTCCGCCTACGGCCTGTCCGGCTCGGTCTGGACCACCGACACCGGGCGGGGGCTCGACGTCGCTCGCCGCATCCGCGCCGGATCGTTCGGCGTCAACGAGCCCTACAGCATGGACCCGGCGGCGCCGTTCGGCGGCATGAAGGCCAGCGGCATCGGCCGGGAGCTGGGCCCCGAAGGCCTCGAGGGCTACGTCGAGTCCAAGGCCATCTCCGTCTCACCCACCACCTGACCCCACAAGGAACGAGCCATGAGCACCTCCGCCGAAGCATCGCCCGCCCGGGTCGTGATCGTGGGCGCCTCGAGCGGGCTCGGCCGGTCGATGGCCGTCGGCCTGGCGGCACGGGGCGACCGCGTGGCCCTCCTCGCCCGCCGCAAGGACCGCCTCGACCACGCCGCCGCCGAGGCCGGCCCTGGCGCCGCCGCGATCGCGTGCGACGTGACCGATGCCGACTCGTGCCGGGCCGCCATCGACGAGGCCGCCACCACCCTCGGGGGCATCGACGCGCTGGTCTACAGCTCGGGCATCGGCCGCCTGGAGAAGATGGCCGACGTCGACCCCGACGCCTGGGCCGACGTGTTCGCCACCAACGTGACCGGCGCCGCGGTGGCCACCGCCGCCGCCCTGCCCCACCTGACCGCCTCGAAGGGGGTGGCGGCGTACCTGTCGTCGGTGAGCGCCTCGCTCACCACGCCCTGGCCCGGGCTCGGGAGCTACGCGGTGAGCAAGGCGGCCCTCGACAAGATGATCGAGGCCTTCCGCTGCGAGCACCCCGACGTGGGCTTCACCCGCGTGATCGTGGGCGACTGCGGCGGCGGGGAAGGCCACTCCACCTCGGAGTTCCCGGCCAACTGGGACGCCGACGTGGCCGCCGAGGTGGTCCCCCAGTGGGTGGCCAAGAACCTCATCGCCGGCGCCCTGGTGGACGTGGAGGAGCTCATCCGCGCCGTCGAGCTGGTGATCCGCTGCGGTGCCTCCGCCAGCATCGAATCGCTCACCGTCGCCCCCCGCCGCCCGGCAGCTCCCTGACCGGCACGCCGCCCGGTCCGTGGCTTCCGAGCTGTCTGAGGAACGGCAGTACGGAGGGACGTCGTGCGCATCCTCACTTGGTCTTGGTAGCGGCCTTCCGCGGGACACGGACGCCGGTCGCACGAGGTGCGTGGCTGCCGAGAAGGGACGTCCGACGGCGACCCTGGACGACGGAGACCTCGAGGTGGCCGCCGAGCGCTTCGACGTACTGCTCCAGGACATCGATGGTCACGTTGCGGGAACGCTCGATCGCGGCAATGCGTGGCTGGGACACGCCGATGCGTTCGGCGAGCTCGCGCTGGGACACGCCGGCCTTCTCGCGAAGGGCGGTGAGCCCGGCCGCGAGACGGAGCTCGTCCTCGATCTCGCGGACGCGCCCCTCGGCTCCTTCGGCCTCGAGGACCTTCCTCTCCCACTGCTTGAGGCTCATCGTCGCTTCCCCCTGCTCGTCTTGATGCTCTTCGTGGCCTTGCGCGGTGCCTTCTCTGCTCGCTTCGCGGCGAGCTTGGTCTGGTGCTCGTCGAACCGATCGTCGGCGAGCGGGATGTTCGAGTCGTACCAGCCCTTCCAGTCGTCGCTTTTGTCGCCTCCGAGCAGCAAGATGGCTTCCCGCTCCAGATCGAACGCGAACAGGACCCGCACCTCGGTCCGGCCCGTCGAACCGGGGCGAAGCTCCTTCATGTTGTTGTGCCGACTGCCCTTGACGGCGTCGACCAGCGGTCGGCCGAGCGTCGGCCCCTGGTCTCGCAACACACGGATGGCAGCGAGGAGGGCCTCGGCGTCGGCCTCGTCAAGGTCGCCTGCCCACTCCTCGCGCAGGATGGAACTCGACGGACCAGGACGGCACGTCGATAACAATATTGTTATTGACCACAGCTTGCAAGTGCTGGCCGGGCGAATGCCCTCGGGCTCGCCGACTCGCTCACGGCCCCACAGCTGTCTGGTTCGCAGATGCAGGGCCCGAGTGAACAGCGGCCGAGTGGTCTCAGCGGATCATGCTGTCTTGGACGAACGAGGCCACGAGGTTGCGGTTGCGGTCGAAGACGTCGGCGCGGCCGTAGGCCCGGCCGTGGCCGGCGTAGGGGCTGCGGTTCTGGATCAGCATCCAGTCTCCGGCCGAGCAGGGCTCGTGGAAGGTGAGCGTGTGGCTCACCACGCCGGTGGTGAGCGTGACGTGTGCCTGCGACTGCCCCACCCCGGCGTGGGGCCGCATGGCGGTACCGATCAGGAACCCGTCGGTGGCGAACGCGAGCAGGGCCTGGTCGGTGGCGGGGTCGCCCGGCGCCCCCACGAAGCGGGTCCACACGTCGAGCTCGGCCGGGCCGACCGCGTCGGGGTCGTTCACGTCGACACCGTCGGCCACGCGCACCTCCCACGCACCGGGGACGTGGGCGCCAGGCGTGCTCGCCTCCGGGGTGGACGTGGAGGTGCACGGATCGCCGTGGCGGATCAGGTCGGGCTCGTCGGCCGAGAGCAGCACCAGCGCCCGGGTGCAGAGCCGGTCGCCCTGGCTGATGGTCACCGTGCTGCTGGCGAAGCTGCGCCCGGACTGCATGGGCTCCACGGCGATCTCCACCGGGGTGTCGGCGGCCGCGCTGCGGGCGAACACGATGTGGATCGTCTTGACCGCCTTGGCCGCCTCGGCGTCCTGGCCGGCGAGCGCCGCCACCACCGTCTGGGCCATCAGCTGGCCGCCGAAGACGGTGGCGCCACCGAACGGCACGTTCGAGGCCCGGAAGGCCCCGGGCCCGACGGGTTCCAGGTCGAGCGATCGGAGCAGGACGTCGATGGTGAGCACGCCGCGACGGTACACCGCCGAGAGTGCCCCTCTCAGAAGTGAGAGTAGGGTTTCTGCCATGGACGCTGCGGGCGCAACCATCCGTCGAGATCACGGGTTCCACACGCTCGTGGTCCGGCGGATCGTGCAGGAGACGGCCGACACCCGGTCGCTCGTGCTCGACGTGCCTCCTGCGCTCCGGGAGGCGTTCGCCTACCGGGCCGGGCAGTTCTGCACGTTCCGCATCCCCCACGATCCCCAGCCGGTGCTGCGCTGCTACTCCATGTCCAGCGCGCCCGAGACCGGCGACGACCTGACCGTCACGGTCCAGCGGGTGCCGGGCGGCATCGGCTCCAACTGGCTGCACGACCGGGTGGCCGAGGGCGATCCGCTCGAGGTCACCCGGCCCGCCGGGGTCTTCTGCGTGCCCGCACCGGAGCGGCCGATCGTGGCGTTCTGCGGCGGCAGCGGGATCACCCCGGTGATGTCGATCGTCCGCAGCGTCCTGGCCTCGCCCGGTCGGGGCGTCCGGCTCCTCTACGCCAACCGCGACGCCGAGGCGGTCATCTTCCGCAACGCGCTCGCCGCCCTCGCCGAGCAGCACCCCGATCGCCTCGAGGTGTGCCACCACCTCGACGACGCCACCGGCTACCTGGACAGCGCCGCGATCGCCGGGTTCGTCGGGCCGGGCACCGACGCCGACTTCTTCCTCTGCGGACCGGGCCCGTTCATGGACCTCGTCGAGACCACCCTGGGCGAGCTGGGCGTCGGGCCCGATCGCATCGCGGTCGAGCGGTTCGTGAACGCCTCGTCCGCTGCGCCCCCCGCCGACGCTGCGGCCGAGACCGGGACCGAGGCGGCGGCGGCCGGGTCGGTCACGCTCGTCGTCCGCGGCAGGACCACCACCGTGGAGCACCGGGCGGGCGACACCGTCCTGGGCACGGCGCGACGCGCCGGCATCACCACGCCGTACTCCTGCGAGGCAGGCAACTGCGCCACGTGCATGGCCATGTTGCGAGAGGGCTCGGTCACCATGCGCGCCAACAACGCGCTCACGCCCGACGAGGTGGCCGAGGGCTGGGTGCTCACGTGCCAGGCCGAGCCCACGAGCCCCTCGGTGACGGTGGAGTTCGAGGACCTCTGACGCCAGGCCCGAGATCAGGTGTTGCGGCCCCCGTTGACGCCGAGGACCTGACCGGTGATGTAGTCCGAGCGCTCGTCCACCAGGAACGAGCAGGCGTTGGCGATGTCTTCGGGCGTGCCGATGCGGCGCACGGGCGTCCTCGCCTCGTGGTCCTCGACCGGCCCGCCGAGCAGGCCCTTCGCCTCGGAGTCGCGCAGCATCGGGGTGTCGATGAACCCGGGCGGGATGGCATTGACCGTGATCCCCTTGGGCCCGAACTCGAGCGCCAGCGCCTTGGTCATCCCGATGAGCCCCGCCTTGGACGACACGTAGTGGGTCATGAACGGCTGGCCCGACTGCGCGCTCGACGACGAGATGTTCACGATGCGTCCCCACCGGGCCACGACCATGTCGGGGAGCACCGCCTGGCAGCAGTAGAAGGGCCCGTTCAGGTTGATGGCCAGGATGCGGTCCCACCCCTCGTCGGTGATCGACAGGAACGCGTCGAAGCCCTGGAGCCCGGCGTTGTTGACGAGCACGAGCGGCGGTCCGAGCTCGGCGCGCACCCGCTCGACCGCGGCGTTCACCAGCGCTCGGTCGGACACGTCGACGTCGCCGTAGGCCGCGGCCACGTGGCCCGCGGCACGGAGCTCCTCGGCCACCGAGCCCGCGGAGGTGGCATCCAGGTCCACGACGGCGACCGCGAGACCGTCGGCCGCCAGACGCTGCGCGATGGCGCGCCCAATGCCGGACCCGGCACCGGTGACGACCGCAACTCGACCCTGGCTCATGGTGGTGTGCTCCCCTGTCGGCAACGCGGTCAGATGACCCCGGCGGCGCGCAGCTCGGCGATCTGCGCGGTGGTGCGGTGCAGCAGCTCGCCGAGGACGTCATCAGTGTCGGCCCCGAGCGCCTGGCCGAGCCAGCGGATCTCGCCCGGGGTCTCCGAGAGCGCCGGCACCGTGCCCGGCACCGCCAGGGGCCCGATCCGCGACGGCACCTCGACGATGGTCTCGCGGTGGGCGTAGGTGGGGTCCTCGAAGATGTCGGCGATCGAGTTGAGCGGCCCGGCTGGCACCTGCGCCTCGCGGCACGTGGCCAGCGCCTCGTCGCAGGTGACCGACGCGACCCACTCGGCCACCGCGGCGTTCACCTCGCCCCGAGCCGCCAGCCGCTGCAGCTTCGGGCCCCAGCGGTCCTCGTCGGCCAGCTCGGGGCGGCCCATGACGCCGGCCAGCCGCCGGAACATCTCGTCGTTGGTGCAGGCGATGGCGAGCCAGCGGCCGTCTCGGCACCGGTAGTGGCTGTGGGGCAGGACGTTGACGGTGTCGGCGCCCATGCGCTCGCGCACGATGCCGAACTGCTGGAAGGCCGGTGCCAGCTCGTCGAGCATGCGGAAGATGGTCTCGAACAGGGTGAGGTCCACCACCTGGCCCCGCCCGGTGGTCTCCCGGGCGCGCAGGGCGAGCAGGGTACCCACCACGCCGTAGAGCCCGGTCACGTAGTCGGCCAGCGAGGTGGACCCCGGCGTGACCGGCGGGCCGTCGGGCTCGCCGGCCAGGTAGGCCAGGCCCGAGAAGGCGTGGGCGATGCGGGCGAAGCCGGGTTGGTCGCTGTTGGGGCCGGTCTGGCCGTAGGCCGAGATCCGCACCAGGACCGTGCGCGGGTTGATGGCGGCGATGTCGTCGGGCCCGAGGCCCCACTTCTCCATCACCCCGGGCCGGAAGTTCTCGATGACCACATCCGCGGTGGCCACGAGCTCGGCCAGGAGGTCGCGGCCGGCCTGCTGCTGGAGGTCGAGCGTGACCGACCGCTTGTTGCGCCCCTCGCTCAGCCACACCAGGGTGTCGCCGCAGGCGGTCTCGGTGCCGAAGCGCCGGGTCAGGTCCCCCGTGCCGGGCCGCTCCACCTTGATGACCTCGGCGCCGAACTCCCCCAGGACCGTGGCGCAGAAGGGCCCCGCGATGTAGTTCCCGAGGTCCAGGACCCGGATGCCGTCGAGGGCTTGCACGAGGCAGAACATAGATCATCAGTTCCGATAACGCAGGTCTCCGTTCTTGGTATCGTCGTTATCAAGGAGGCCGGGAGTGGACGTTGCGTTCGACGAGGATCAGCTCGCCCTCCGGGCCGCGGCGGCCGACGTCTTGGGCCGGGAGTGCTCGGCGGCGTACCTGCGCCGCGTGGTCGACGAGGGCCACGACCCCGCGGACCTGTGGGCCACGCTCGCCTCGCTCGACTGGCCGGGCCTGGCCGTGGCCGAGGCGGACGGCGGCGTGGGGTGCGGCTTCGTGGAGCTGGCCATCGTGGTGGAGCAGCTCGGCTACGTGGCCGACCCCACCCCGTTCCTGGCCACCACCACCCACTTCACCCCCCTCGTCACCGCCTGCGGCACCGCCGAGCAGCGCTGGCGCTTCCTCGCCCCGGTGACCGCCCAGGCTCAGCCGGCCACCATGGCGCTCGCCGGACCAGACGGCCGGTGGGACCCGGCCACCCCGCCGGTGCGGGCCGAGCGCTCGGGCGCGGGCTGGGTGCTCGAGGGCCGGTGCGGGTTCGTGGTGGACGGCGACCGAGCCGCCGAGATCGCGGTCGTCGCCCGCACCAGCGACGGCCCGGCCGTGTTCGTGGTGCCCGCCGCGTCGGTGCGGGCCACCCGCTCCGTGGCCTTCGACGGGGCCCTGCACCTGGCCGAGGTCGAGCTCGACGGCGCCGTGGTGGACGACGACCGGCGCCTGGCCGGACCCGACGCGGCCGCCGGCATCGAGCGCGCCCTGCACGAGACCGTCACCGCCCTGGCGCTCACGATGGTGGGGGCGTGCCAGCGGGCGCTCGACCTGGCCGTGGCCTACGTCGGCCAGCGCGAGCAGTTCGGGGTGCCGATCGGCTCCTTCCAGGCCATCAAGCACAAGGCCGTCGACATGCACCTCGCCGTCGAACGGGCCCGGGCGCTCGCCTACTTCGCGGCCCTGGCCATCGCCGAGGACGACGACCGTCGCTCGCTCGCCGCCTCCATGGCCAAGGCCGCCGCCGGCGACGCCCAGCGCCTGGTCTTCCAGCACGGGATCCAGCTCTTCGGCGGGATCGGGTTCACGTGGGAGAACGACCTCCACCGCTACCTGCGGCGGGCCAAGGCCGGCGAGCTGCTCCTCGGCGGTGCCGCCCACCACCGCCAGCGCGTGGCGCACGCCCTGCTGCTCGGACCACGACGACCCGCGGAGGTGCTCACCGGTGCAGCTCACGTTCGATGAGGCCACGGAGTCGTTCCGGAGATCCTTCGAGGCCTGGCTCGACGAGCACGCGCCCCCCGAGGCCGCCGCCACCGAGCGGTCGCGCTCGAGCGCCCACGTACCGGCCTGGGCCCGTCGGTGGCAGCGTGACCTCTTCGACAGCGGCTGGCTGGTGCCCGGCAACCCGCCCGAGCTCGGGGGCCGCAACGCCACGGTGGTCGAGCAGTTCGTGCACCACGAGGTGCTGGCGCGCCGCGGCATCTACCCGAGCTTCAACCCGCAGGGCCTGGGCATCGTGGTGCCGTCGCTGCTGGCGTTCGGCACCGAGGACCACAAGCAGCGCTGGGCACTCCCCCTGCTGCGCTCCGAGATCACCGCCGCCCTGGGCATGAGCGAGCCCGAGGCCGGCTCCGACCTGGCCGGCCTGCGCACCCGCGCCGTGCGCGACGGCGACCACTTCGTGGTCGACGGCCAGAAGGTGTGGACCTCGGGCGCCCACGACGCCGACGTGATCCTGGCCTTCGTCCGCACCGACTCCGACGCCCCCAAGCACAAGGGCATCAGCGCCATGGTGATCCCCACCGACCTGCCCGGCGTCACCCGCCGGCCGTTCGGGTCGGTGATCGCCCGTGACGACCTCGACTTCAACGAGGTGTTCTTCGACGGCGTGCGGGTACCGGCGGACCACCTCGTCGGCGAGCTCCACGGCGGGTGGCGGGTGGCCAACGGCTCCCTGGGCCACGAGCGGTCCATGCTGTGGCTCGACTACTCGCAGCGCCTCGACGAGTTCGTCGACGACCTCGCCCGAAGCGTGCTCGACACCCCCGAGGCTCGGGACCCCCGCATCCTCGACGCCTTCGCCGGCGCGGCCATCGACGCCCAGGCCCTGCGCCTGCTCGGCTACCGGGCCGTCGCCGACGCCCGGGCCGGGCGGACGTCCAACGACGAGTCGCTCCTCAAGCTGTTCGGCTCCGAGGCCGTGCAGCGCACGCTGGGCGAGGCCGTCGACTGGCTCGGTCCGGCGGCCTTCGACGACCAGACGCCGAGCCGGCCCTACAACCACCTCCAGCTCGACACCTTCACCTCGAGCTGGTTCCAGCGCTACCTGCGCAGCTTCGCCGGCACCATCGCCGGGGGCACGTCGGAGATCCAGCGCAACATCGTCGGCGAGCGGGTGCTGGGCCTCCCCCGCTGATCGTGGCGCCGGGTCAGAGCGAGCCGCCCAGGGACGCGAGGTGGTCTCGGGTTCGCCTCGACGACGCCAGGCGCTCGTCTCGGTCCCTGCCGATCGGGACCACCCGCACCGACACGTCGGTGGTGCCGGCATCGGCGAACGAGCGGAGGCGCTTCTCGATCGAGGCTTCGCTCCCGGCGGCGAGCAGGTCGCCGATCACCCGGGCGTCGCCGAGGTCGAGCAGCTTCTGGTAGTTCGGCGACACCTCGGCCTCGGACAGCAGCCGGTTGGTGCGCTCGATCGCCTCGGGGACCTCGTCGTCGCGGCACAGGCAGACCGGGACCCCGGCCACCACGCGAGGTGCCGGGCGCCCGGCCCCTTCCGCCGCCGCGGTGATCCGGGGCACGACGTGGTCGCCGATGGCCCGCTCGTCGGCCAGCCAGAGGATCGTGCCGTCGGTGTGCTCGCCGGCCAGGCGCAGCATCGCCGGTCCGAGGGCGGCGATGAGCACCGGGTTCGGGGCGAGGTCGGTGACGTCGAGCGGGTTGCACACGTCGAAGGTGGCGTTGTGCACGTCGACGAGGCCGGGCCCGGCGAGGGCGGGGGCGAGCACCTCCAGGTAGTCGCGCATCAGCGGGGCCAGGTGCTCATACGGCAGGCCCAGCATCTCGGTGATCACCCAGTGGTGCGACACGCCCAGGCCCAGCGCCAGGCGCCCCCCGGCCACCGCCTGCACCGACAGGGCCTGCTGGGCCATGGCGATCGGGTGGCGGGTCTGGATCGGCACCACCGCGGTCCCGATCTCGATCCGGGTGGTCTCGGCGGCCACGACGGTGGCCGCGGTGAGGGCGTCGAACTCGTCGGGGATCTGCGGGATCCACACCGACGAGAGCCCGGCCTCGTCGGCCCAGCGGGCATCGGCGCGCAGCCGCTCGACCTTGGTGCCGTACCGCCCGCGCTCTGGACCGAGCATCACGCCGATGCGCATGCCACCCACCTTCCCCGAGGCTCCACGTGGCGAGAACGGTACTCTCTCCAGCGGCGAACCGCGCTTTCACCCCGGTCGGCACGGCGCAGAATCTGCGCAGATTCTGCGCCAACGGTCGAAATCGGACAGGCCCGACCCCGGCGTTCAACCCATGGCGGCGCGGAGGCCCTCCAAGCCGGCGCCGTCGGCCAGGACGTCGATCCCCGAGACGAACGACGCCTCGTCGGACACCAGGAACGCGGCCAGCGCCGCGATCTCCTCGGGCTGCCCGACCCGACCGAGCGGCGTGTGCTCGAGCATGAACGCCATCATCGGCTGCGCCTCGAACTCCTGGGTCCCCATGCCCGTGGCGATGATGCCGGGCGAGATGGTGTTCACCCGGCCGCCGAGCGGCCCCCAGCGCACCGCGGCGCGCGCCGCGGCTCGGATGACGCCGCGCTTGGCCCAGGCGTAGGCCAGCCCGCTGTCGTCGAAGCGCTCGGCCACCCGATCCAGCAGCCCGGGGGTCAGCGGGTCGTCGACCAGCGCGTCGTTCTCGGGGTTCGGGCCCATCAGCATCACCTGGTGCGCCGCGCTCGACGCGAAGCACACC
>CAZIVZ010000030.1:0-14832 GCA_964542495.1 uncultured Aquihabitans sp. | reverse complement strand
CATCAATCCCTTCACCGGATTGCCGTCTTCATCGACGATGTCGGCCTCGATGCCAGGCAGCGGCCGCGTGCAGGAACCGGGCTTGGTGGCGGTGACGCCGGGCACCGGCGAAATCATGATGGCGCCGGTCTCGGTCTGCCACCAGGTGTCGACGATGGGGCAGCGGCCTCCTCCGATGTGGGTGTGGTACCACATCCACGCCTCGGGGTTGATGGGCTCCCCCACCGAGCCGAGGAGCCGCAGCGACGACACGTCGTGGCGCTCCACCTCCTGCACGCCCCACTTCATGAACGTGCGGATGGCGGTGGGAGCCGTGTAGAGGATCGTCACGCCGTAGCGCTCGATCAGGTCCCAGAACCGGTCCTTGCCCGGCGTGTCCGGGGTGCCCTCGTACATGACGGAGGTGGCGCCGTTGGCGAGCGGCCCGTACACGATGTAGCTGTGGCCGGTGACCCAGCCGACGTCTGCGGTGCACCAGTAGACGTCGGTCTCGGGCTTCAGGTCGAAGACGTAGCGGTGCGTGAACGCGGCCTGGGTGAGGTAACCGCCGGTGGTGTGCATGATGCCCTTGGGCTTGCCGGTGGTGCCCGACGTGTAGAGCAGGAACAGCAGGTCCTCGCTGGCCATCTCCTCGGGCGCGCAGTGCTCGTCGGCGGTGGCCATGAGGTCGTGGTACCAGTGGTCGCGACCCTCGGTCATGGGGGTCGCCACGTCTCCGCCCGACGACGCGATCCGATCCACCACCACGACGTGCTCGATGCTCGGCGTGTGGGCCACGGCCACGTCGGCGGTGGGCTTGAGCAGGCCCGGCTTGCCGCGACGCCAGCCGCCGTCGGCGGTCACGAGCACCTTGCACTCGGCGTCGTTGATCCGGTCGGCGAGCGAGTCGGCCGAGAACCCGCCGAACACCACCGAGTGGGCGGCGCCGATGCGCGCACAGGCGAGCACCGCCACCGGCAGCTCGGGGATCATGGGCAGGTAGATCGCCACCCGGTCGCCCCTGGACACGCCCAGGCCCTTGAGCACGTTGGCGAAGCGCTCGACGTCGGCCAGCAGGTCGGCGTAGGTGATGGTGCGGGTGTCGCCGGGCTCGCCCTCCCAGTGGAACGCCACCCGCTCGCCACGCCCGACCTCGACGTGGCGGTCGAGGCAGTTGTACGAGGCGTTCAGCGTGCCGCCCACGAACCACTTCGCGAAGGGGAGCTGCCAGTCGAGCGTGGTGTGCCAGTCTGAGCTCCAGTCGAGGAGCTCGGCGGCCTGGCGGGCCCAGAACCCCTCGTAGTCCTGGTCGGCCTCGTCGTAGAGGTGGGTGCCGGCGACGAGGGCCGCTTGGGCGAACCCGGCCGGCGGCGGGAAGGTGCGCTCCTCGAGCAGGTAGTCCTCGATGGTGGCGCCGGTGGTCTCGGTGTCGTCGCTCATGGTCGCTCCGTTCCCCTGGTCAGGTGCGCAGAGCACCCTACCCACGCCCCGCTGCCGAACGTCTGCCTCCCGGAGGCGCCACCTGGGAGGGCGAGAGCACGCCGACCTACCGTTCGGCCATGAGCGAGACCGCCTACCGCCAGCGCCGGTTCCAGCCTCCGCCGGGCGCCACCGAGATCCTGCTCGTGCGCCACGGCGAGTCGGCCGCCGAGATCCCCGGCCGGCCGGCCCCGCAGGTGGGAGGCCACGGTGATCCGGCCCTGGCACCCGGTGGGCTCCGCCAAGCCGAGCTGCTGGGCGCGCGGCTCGCCGAGCAGCCGATCGCCGCCATCTACGTGAGCACCCTGCGGCGCACCCACCAGACCGCGGAGCCGCTCGCTCGCGCGCTCGGCCTGACCCCGATCGTGGACCCCGATCTGCGCGAGGTCCACCTCGGTGAGTGGGAGGGCACGTTCCGCCAGCGCGTGGCCGAGGGCGGTCCGCTGGTGGACGCGCTCGTTCGCGAGGGTCGCTGGGACGTGATCCCCGACGCCGAGTCGGGCACGGGGTTCGCGGCGCGCACCGCCGCAGCCATCGACCGGATCGCCGGTGCCCACCGGGGGCAACTGGTGGCCGCGGTGTGCCACGGTGGCGTGATCGGTCAGGTGATGGCCACCGCGTCCAGGGGCGGGAGCGCCTTCGCGTTCAGCGGCGCCGACAACGCGTCGATCACGCGCCTGGTGGTGGCCGGCGACCGCTGGATCATCCGCGGGTTCAACGACACCGCGCACCTGCCCGACAGCGAGGCGGACGGCTAGCGCCGCCCGACCGGACCGCAGGAGCACCTCGTCCCCGCCGCCCGCAACCAGGCGGCGACGTCCTCGGTGCGCTCCGGGTCCACCGCCGTGGCCGACACCAGCGATCGCGACGGCGGCGGCTCGGTGTCGGATCGGGCCGCTGGCTCCCGATCCGGCCTTCGGCGCAGCTTCAACATGGGGACAACGCTAGGAACCCCGGGTTTCCGCAACGCGCATGGTGTGTGACGGGCGGGTGTCGGGTTCGTGAGCTGCGGCCGGGCTCAGCCCGGATCGGACTCGAAGGTGATGTCCGCCGTGGTGAAGGCGGCGGCCGTGTCGGCGTCGAGGCCCACCGGCTCCTCGTCGAGGCCGAGGTGCGCCCGGAGGAACGCCACGCTGAAGTGGTCGATGGCCCCGAAGGCCTTCGAGGGGAGGAGTGCGTCGTCCTCGCACCCGTCGCTGGCGAGGCGCAGCAGGCTGGCGGGCAGGTCCAGTCCGGTCTCCTCGACGAGCGCGACCAGGCCGCCCTGCTCGCGACCGATGAGGCAGATGTCGGAGAACACCAGGTGCCCGGCGTCGGCGATCTCCACGAGGTACTTGGGTGTCGCCATGCCCTCGTAGACCGAGCGGCTCGCCGCGGCGGGGATGGTCCCGTCGGCATCGCCGAGCATCACCATGCCGGGCACGTCGGGGACGGGAGGCGCCTCGGCGTCGGCGGCTCCGCCGTCGAGGCCCACCGAGTAGGCGATGAACGCATCGACGCGCTCGTCGGACGAGGCGGTGAGGTAGGCGGCGCGAGCCCCGGCCGAGTGGCCGATCACGGCGACGTGGTCGAGGTCGAGCAGGTCGCCCAGCGGGGAACCGTTGCGGTCGGCGTCGGCCACGGCGGCGTCGAGCGAGGCCGAGAGCACCGCGGGGTCCTCCGACGGGGTCACGCCGGCGGCTCCGGTGCCGAGCAGGCCGCTCAGGCTCCGCTCCACGTGGTCGGGCGCCACCACCACGAAGCCCCAGCTGGTGAGGTGCGTGGTGAGGTCGGCGGATTGCTCGGGGAACCCGGCGTACCCATGGCTGAACAGCACCACCGGGAAGGGACCGTCGCCAGCCGGGGCGGCGCCGGGGTGGGCGTCGATCTCGTACTGCGGCCGCAACTCGGGCGCCACCTGCGCCTGCAGCTCGGGCGAGAGCAGGCTCGCGATGTCGAAGGTCTCCGTGGGCTGGTCGGCGGCGGCCTCGGAGGCCGGGTACCAGACCACGACGCGCCGGCCGTCGTCGAGCGCGATCGTCTCGGTGCCCACCGGGTGGGGGCCGCGACCCTCGTAGGCGGGCCGGGCGTCGGGCACCGCCGTGGTGCTGGGCGCGGCGGTCGACGGGCTCGACGGTGCGTCGTCGCCCGAGGAGCAGGCGGTCGTCGCGGCGACGACGGCGAGGGTGAGCGCGAGGACGCGACGAGAGATCACGGCGCGACGGTATCGGTCGAACCGGACCGATGCGGGGCCGCCGGCGCCGGCCGGGCGAGGCGCACGACCGCCATCGCAGCCAGCAGGCAGATCGTCGCGGCGGCGAGCAGCGGGGTGGCCAGTGCGTCGGTGAAGTGGCGACGCGCCTCCTCACCCTCGGGCCCGGCGAGCTGGTCCGGAGCGATGGTCCCGACGCCGCCCACGGCGAGGGCCAGCACGGTGCCCATCACCGCGATGCCGAGCGCTCCTCCCGTCTCGACGATGGTCTCGTTGATCCCGGCCGCCTGGCCCGCCTGCTCCGGCCCCACCGATCCCATGATGAGCTCGACGGCGGGCGGGACGGCCAGGCCGACGCCCAGGCCGGCGACGGCGATCGCCACCACCACGGGGGCCAGCTCAGCGTGCAGGGCGGCGCCCGCCGTGAGGGCTCCGGCCAGCACGACCAACCCGGTGGCAGCGGCCCGCCCGAGGCCCACCCCGGCCACCAGCCGGGTGGACAGCAGCGAGCCGGAGAAGATGAGCACCCCGTTCGGCACGAAGCACAGCCCGGCGGCGAACGGCGACAGCCCCCGGACGCCTTGGAGCCACTGCGTCAGCACGAACTGCGCACCGAACACGCAGAAGAAGATCACGGGGACCGCCACCATCCCTGCCTGCATCCGCCGGTCCGCCACGACCGCCGGCGAGAGCAAGGGGTGAGCCGAGCGGCGCTCCCACCACGCGAACACCGCCAGAAGGGCAACGCCAACTCCCGCCATCGTCAGGATCCGGCCATCGATGCCGCCCGCCTCACCCCCTTCGATCAGGGCGAACAGCACCAAGGCCAGCGCCGCCGCCCAGAGCACGGAGCCCACCAGGTCGACCGCGGGCGAGGCGGGGTCCTTCGACGTCGGCACCAGGATCGCCGCGGCCACGAAGACGCCGCCGATGACGGGCACGTTGACCAGGAACACCGAGCCCCACCAGAAGTGCTCCAAGAGGACGCCGCCCACGATCGGACCGGCCCCGCCGGCGATGCTCGCCACCCCCGACCAGACAGCGATCGCACGGCCGCGCTCGTGATCGGGGAACACGTTCCCCAGCACGGCGAGGGTGGCCGGCATGGTCGCCGCGCCGCCGACCCCCATCAGACCTCGGGCCACCACCAGCTGCGCCGAGGTTGAGGCGAGGGCAGCCGCGACCGACGCCACGCCGAACAGCGTCAGGCCCACGAGGAGGAGCCCCTTGCGGCCGAAGCGGTCGCCGAGTCCGGCCAGGGGCAGGAGCAGTGCGGCCAGGACCAGGCTGTAGGCCGCGGTGATCCACTGGAGTTCCGTCTCGTCGGCCTCGAGCGCGGTGCCGAGCCGAGGCACCGCGACGGCCAGGATCGTGTTGTCGAGCGCCACGATGCACAGGGCCGCACACAGCACCGCCAGGATCCGCCACCGGCCCGGGTGTCCGTCGGTGGGAGCGAGCGCTGGCGGCTGGTGCGGACTGGGTACCATGGAAACCTGTCATCACCCCGGGGTCGGGCCTGTCACCCGCCTTGGGCGGCCGGGTCGGTGGCCCCCTGAGGCTACGAGCCGCCGCCCCACGGCCGCATGGCCGGCGCTCGCATCACGCCAACGGTCCTGGCCGGTCGTTACCCCGGCGATCACCCGGATCTTGCCTCCCTGTCACCCATGACCTCTTCCACAACACCCTCCAACCGTCCCGAACCACCCCGACGGCCGCCGCGCCTCCGCGAGGTGGACCGCCGGCGCCTCCCCCGGCCGACACCCGCCGCCCCCGCGGTGCTCGCCGTCTCGCTGCCCGGCAGCGGCCGGTCGGTCTGGCTCCGCCAGGTGCTCTCCTCGTTCGGTGGGCCCGTGGTGAGCGGGCCGTTCCCGGACTCGCCGGGGGCCACCTTCCACCTGGTCGGATCGGGTCGGATCGGGTCCGAGCTGGCTGCGAGCGCCGATCCCGACGACCTCGCCTCATCCGGGCTCGCGGCCGCCCGCCGGTGGCCGGGTGCCGTCCTGGTGGGGGTCGACGATGCCCACCTGATGCCCACCGATCTCGTCAAGTGGTCAGAGACCTACCTGGAGGAGTTCCTGCGCTCCGGAGGCCTGCTCGCCGCCACGTTCGGGCGGACCCCCTCGTTGTCGGTGGCTCGCGGCGTGGTGGGCGGATGGCTGTGGGTGCTGGACGACGACGACCTCGCCTTCACGGTGGAGGAGCTGGCCGAGTTGGCCGGCCTCGACTCGGAAGCGCCCGCCGACGTGCTCGCCGAGCTGGTCCAGCTCCGCGACGCCACCGCGGGCTGGGCCACCGCGGCCGGTGCGATCGCCCGGGTCCTCCGCCGGGGCGGGCCGCCGTCCGATGAGCTGCTCGCCCAGTTCGCCGCCCGCCTCGCCGACCTCGTGCTCGCCGACCTCGACGAGGACGACCACGGCGCCCTGCTGACCGCGTCGCTCCTCCCGTCATCGTCGACCGCCCTGGTGGAGGCGGTGCGCGATCCCGACACGGCGCGCCGCTTCGCCAACCTCCGTCTGCACCACCCCGCGCTCAGCGCTCGCGCCGACAACCCCGAGTGGTCCACCGTCCACCCCCTGCTGGCCCGCGGTCTGCGGCCGCGGGTGGATGCCGCATCCGGCCCCCTGGCGGGCGACACCCTGGCGCGGGCCGCCGCCTGGCACCGGAGTGAAGGGCACCTGAGCGAGCCGGTGGAACTGCTCCTGGCCGCCCATCGGTGGACCGAGGCCACCGCGCTGCTCGTCCAGTCCTCGCTGCGGTTCGCCGAGGAGGCGCGCCACCAGGAGCTCCTCGATCTCTGGGCGGAGATCCCACCGGCGGCCTGGGAGGACGACCCCGTGGCCGTGCTGACGCTCACGCTCCTGCGCACCGGAGCGGGCCAGGCCCAGTCTGCGTTCGACCTGCTGTTCCGGCCTCCGCTCACCGACTTCGACCTGCCGGCCGGCACCAGGGCGGTGGCCGATGCGATCCACGGGTTCCTGGCCCCCTGGTCGCCTGATCCCGCCAGCACGCTCGCGGCCGCGGAGCGGGCGCTCGATGCCCTCGCCGACATCGACCAGTCGACCATCGCCCCGGTCACCGGCATGCGGGCGGCCGGGCCATGGCGCCATCTCGCCCACCTGGGAGCGGCCCGAGCCGAGATCGTGCTCGGTCGCTGGCCAGCTGCCAGCCGGCGGCTCGGAGCGCTCGCCGAAGACGACACGCTCGGGCCGCTGGTGCGCATCAACCAGGTGGCGTCGCACGCTCGCGCCCTCGCGCTGTGCGGGCGGCTCGAGGCGGCGACCGAACAAGCCTCGGTTGCGATCGCCCATGCGCGACGACGCGGGGTGTCCCACCACCCCGCCCTGGTGGACGCGCACCTGGCCCTGGCCAAGGTGGCGTTCTGGCGCAACGACCTCCAGGCTGCCGACCAGGCCGCCACCGAGGCTGCGCAGCGAGCGTGCCGCAACGGCTGCCCCACCCAGGCCGCCGCCGCGAAGGCCATCCGGGCCGGCGTCGCGCTCCGCCTCGGTCAGCCGGAGCAGGCGCTCGCGCAGATCGACGGGGTGGAGGGCCTGCCCGACGGACACCCTCGGAACACCGTGGAGGCCGTCCGGGTCCGGGCTCTGCACCGCACCGGCGCCATCGCCGATGCCCAGCGCCTGGCAGCCATGCTCCCACTCGGCCCGGAGACGGCGCTCGCCCGGGCCGAGGTGCAGGACGAGCGGGAGCTCGAGCTGGCGGACTGGCACCCCGACGAGGAGCCGGCCAGCCAGGTGCTCGGCCCGCTGGCGCGGGCGGTCAGCCGGCATCGCGCCGGTGCCGACGACGCCTGGACGCACCTGGTGGTGGCGCTCGACCACGCCGAGCCCCACGGACTGCTGGGCCCGTTCGCCGAGCTTCCTGCGGCGCTGGCGATCACCCTCGCCGCACTTCCCAGCGGTTCAGCGTTCGCCGCCGCTGCCGTGGCCGCCGCTCAGCGGGAGGTGCCGCTCGCCGGTGACGCCCCGCTGCTCACGCCCACCGAGATCAACGTGCTCACCGCGCTCACCAGCCCGCTCCCGCTCCGAGACCTGGCCGAGCAGCTCTTCGTGTCGACCAACACGTTGAAGTCGCACCTGCGGAGGATCTACCGCAAGCTCGGGGTGGCCTCTCGCGCCGATGCCGTGGCCGTGGCCCGCCGCCTGGGGCTGACCTGAGCGACGTCGGCCGACTCGTCCGCCTCCGCCACCGCCTTGAGGTACACCTCGCGCAGCCCGCGTCGGGCGCGGTAGGCCAGCGCGCTCGTGGCGTTGGGCGACAGGCCCAGGGTGTCGGCCACCTCGGCGAGCGGCCGACCCTCGATCTCGATCATGCGCAGGGCGCCCCGCCAGCGGGGAGGGAGCTGTTCGAGTGCGGCCAGGGCCACCTCATCAGGCGCGTCGTCGGACTCCACCAGGTTCTCGCGCCGAGCGAGGGTGGTGGGGTCGAGCCCACCGGGAACGGGCAGGTTGCGAGCCCAGCCACGCTGGGCGTGACGGCGCACCGCGGTGAACAGGTACGCCTGGAACCCGTCGTGGGGCCCGTGCCCTCGGCCGATGGCCGCCAGCACGGCGGCGAAGGCATCGGCCACCAGGTCGTCGGCGCTGGTGCTCGACGACGTGAGCCGCCAGGCGAAGCGCCGCGCTCCCGCCGCGTGCCGGGCGTAGAGGGCTCCGTAGGCCGCGGTCACCCCGGCTCGCACGAGCAGGAGGAGGTGAGCGTCGTCGAGCTCGGCAAGATCGGCGGGGTCGCAGTCCTGCGGGAACGTGACGGCCATGGATCGGGCTCCGTTCGAGATCGGGCGTGTGCGAGGTCCCGGTGACCTCCGCCCTCACACGTGGGAGAGTCCGATTCGGCCGGAGTGATCCGCTCCGCAGCCCGATTCGGGCTTCTTCACCCCGCTGTTCACCCTTTTCCAGTGAAACGTCACCCGCCCGACGTCGGGGTTCCCTCCCGGCGGTGGCTGGATGTGCCCGCCGAGCTCAGGAGACCCACTCCAGGACGCGGAACGCCCCCAGCCCGGTCGGGTCGGTGAGCGCCTCGGCCTCGTGGACGCGGCTGCGACCTGCCAGCGCACCGAGGCCGCCGCCGATCCCCTCGGCACGCCACCGGGCCGCCCCCTCGGCCACCAGGGCGTCGATCCCGTGGGCGACCAGGAACTCGGCCTGGGATCGGTCGAGGTCCGGCATCGCCACGGTGGCCAGCTGGTCGACGGCCACCTCCACGGTGATGTCACAGGCGCCGGGATCGCGGAGCGGGTGGCCCCCACGACCGTGGCGGGCGTAGGTGCGGACCCACTCGTCCCACGGGCGCCCGGCCATGGAGCGGGTGGTGCTGGCGTAGTCGGCGACGACCACCCGCCCCCCGGCACCGGCGAGGGTGAGCGCCTCGTCGAGCCAGGCGGCGGCGGCGGCCTGGACCGGCAGGCGGGTGCCCACCGGCGCCGCCCGCCCGGCGCGGCCCCAGCACCAGCCGGCTCGCCGCGGCTCGAGCGGGATCAGCAGCTCCACCAGCGCGTCATCGGCGGCGGGGCCCCGGCCCGCCTCCGTACCCGGCGCCGCACCCACCACCACCTCGCACCATCCGTGCTCGGTGAGCTCCACGAGACCGAACGGCAGGTTGTCGAGCAGCTCGTTGGCCAGCACCACCAGCGGCCCGGCGCCGAGCTCGCCGGGCGCCGGAAGCGTGGCCCGGCTGGTGACCCCCGACGGGTGGGTGGCCCACTGCACCGGCGCCGTCTCCACCAGCACCAGGTGGAGGGCTGCTCCGCAGCGCGGCCGGGAGGCGAGGATGGCACTGGCCAACGAGCCCGGTCCCGCACCGGCCTCCACCACCACGAACGGCTCGGGACGCCCCAGGTCGCCCCACCACGTGTCGAGCGCGTTGGCCACCACCGCACCGAAGAGACCGCCCACCTCCGGGCTGGTGAGGAAGTCGCGTCGCCGTCCCGCACCCCTGCCGCCGCCGTAGAACCCCAGTTCCGGGGTGTAGAGGGCGTGGTCCACGTACTCGTCGAACCCGATCGGGCCGCGTTCGGCGATGTGGGCAGCCAGCAGCCGCTGGAGCTCGTTCACCGCACCAGCCTGCCTGGTGCGAGGCGGTGCGTCAGCGGCCGGGGAGGAAGGCGAACATGGCACCGTCGGCGAGGTCGGCCACCACGCTCGGGACCACGCCGATCACCAGGGTGGCCACCAGCGAGAGCCCCACCGCAGCACCCAACGGAACCGGGATCCGGACCGGGGTCTGATCACCGTCGGGCACGTCGTCCATGAACATCGTTCGCATGACGTTCAGGTAGTACGCCAGCGACAGCACCGAGTTGACCGCCATGACCACGCCCATGGCGTAGGCGGCGGGAGTCCCGGCGCTCACGACGGCGTTGAAGAGCTGGAACTTGGCGAACCAACCCGCAGCAGGCGGGATGCCGCCGAGGCCGAACAGGAAGGCGCCCATGGCCACGGCCAGGCCGGGGGCGTAGGTGAACAGGCCGCCCCAGTCGGCGATCTCCCCGGACCGCAGGCGACGGCTGACGGTGATGATCACCGCGAACGCACCCAGGTTCATCACCGTGTAGACGATCAGGTACAGCACCACCGACGAGAGGATCTTCTGGGCCACGTCGCCGCCGCCGGAGCCCACCACGGCGAGCGGCGCCAAGATGAAGCCGGCCTGGGCCACAGACGAGTAGGCGAACAGCCGGACGATGTTGGTCTGGCGCAGGGCGATCACGTTGCCCACGGTCATGGTGAGCACGGCGAGCACGAACAGCAGCGGGCGCACGGTGTCGGTGCGGCCGTAGAAGCCGATGAACACGAGCTGCAAGATGGCCACGAAGCCCGCCGACTTGGACGCCACCGACAAGAAGGCGGTGACCGGGGTGGGCGCGCCCTCGTAGGTGTCGGGCGCCCAGTGGTGGAACGGAACGGCGGAGATCTTGAAGGCGAAGCCCACGAGGGTGAACACGATGCCGATCACCGCGACGGGCTTGTCGCCGAAGGAACCCGCAACGGTCTGGCCCACATCGGTCAGCAGGGTGGAGCCGGTGCCGCCGTAGATGAGAGACATGCCGTAGAGCATCACCGCGGTGGCGAAGACGCCCATCAGGTAGTACTTCATGCCGGCCTCGATGCCGGTCTGGGTGCGCTTGCGCCAGGAGGCCAGCAGGTAGGCCGGGATGGAGAGCATCTCGAGGGCCACGAAGATCGAGATGAGGTCTCGGGCCGACGCCATGAAGGTCATGCCCAGGATCGACGACACGAGCAGGAGGTAGTACTCCCCCTCGTAGTAGTCGCCCTCGGCGATCGTGGTGGTGGACAACAGGACCGTGAGGTAGCCGGCCACCAGGAAGAGGCCCTTGAGCACGAGGGCGAAGTCGTCGACCACGTAGGCCCCGCCGAACATCACCCGGCTCGTGTCGTCGGCCGCCAGGGTCAGCAGCGGGACGATCGCCGCCAGCAGCCCGATGCCGGCCACCGACGACACCGTCCAGCGACTGCCCTCGGGGCTGCTCACGTCGACCAGCAGGGCCACCGCGATCGTGATCACCAGGATGATCTCGGGCGCGAGGGCGTGCCAGTCGATGGCAGGCCGGACGAACCCGGTCCCGGCGGCGAGCAGCGTGGCCAACATGGTCAACCCCCCGCGATCTGCGACAGGCTGTGGACGACGGCGCCGTCGGTGATCTTGAAGAGCAGGTTCGGGTAGATGCCGAGCACCACGATGAACAGCACCATCGGCGACCAGGCGAGGTAGTCGGTGAGGTGCATGTCGTGGATGTGCTCGTGCTCGAACTCCTCGGTGGGCGTCCCGAAGGCCACCCGCTGGAGCAGCCAGAGGAGGTACCCGGCGGCGAAGACGGTGCCGATGGCGGCCACCACCATGAAGAACCGGAACAGCGGCACGCTGAGTCCGTCGGCCGGCTCGTAGGCCGAGAGGATGGCCGGGAACTCACCCCAGAACCCGGCGAGGCCGGGCAGGCCGAGCGACGCCATGCAAGAGAAGGCGAGCAGCCAGCCCATGCGCGGCGCCTGGAGGAGCAGGCCGCCGAGGCGCTTGATCTCGAGGGTGTGGTAGCGGTCCTTCACCGAACCGGCGAGGAAGAACAACATGCCGGTGATGAGGCCGTGGGCGACCATGCCGAAGATGGCGGCGTTCGTCCCGAAGGGCGTGAGCGTGGCGATGCCGAGCATGACGTAGCCCATGTGCGCCACCGAGGAGAAAGCGATGAGCCGCTTCATGTCGGTCTGGGCGAGGCAGCCCAGGGCGCCGTAGATGATGCCGACCACGGCGAGGGCGCCGATGATCGGCGCCCACTCCACGGCGGCCACCGGCAGGATCGGGATGGCGATGCGCACAAACCCGTAGGTGCCGAGCTTCAGCAGGACCGCGGCCAGGATCACCGAGCCCTGGGTGGGCGCCTGGGTGTGGGCATCGGGCAGCCAGGTGTGGAACGGGAACATGGGCACCTTGATGCCGAAGCCCATGAAGAAGCCGCCGAAGATCAACACGGCGGTGCCCTTGGCCAGGCCGGCGCCGCCCCACTGGGACAGCTGGATCATGGAGAAGGTGTGCATCATGTCGCCGTCGATGCTGACCTTCGGCGACAGGAAGTAGGTGGCCAGGATGGCCACGATCATGAGCGCCGAGCCGAACGCCGTGTACAGGAAGAACTTGAGCGAGGCGTACTTGCGGTCCTCGCCACCGTACACGCCGATCATGAAGTACATCGGGAGCAGGACCAGCTCGAAGAACACGAAGAAGAGGAGCAGGTCCTGGGCCACGAACGTGCCCACCATCCCGGTCTCGAGGACCAGGACCAGGATGAGGAACGCCTTGGGGTTGTGGGGCTCGGGGAAGTGGTTCCAGGAGTAGATGATCACCAGCGGCACCACGAACACGGTGAGGGCGATCAGCGGGAGCGAGATGCCGTCGACGCCGATGATGTACCGGCTGTTGATCATCTCGATCCAGGTCTTGTTGACGAAGAACTGCATCTCGGCGGTCTTGTCGTAGTCGAACTCGGCCAGCAGGCCGACCCCGACCACGAACACCGCCAGGCTGGTGGCCAGGGCCACCACCTTGTGCAGGGTCTCCTCCGACTTGGGGATGGCCAACATCACCGCGACTCCCACCAGGGGCAGGAACACGGCAGCGGTGGGCCCCCAGCCGTTGAGCAGGTCCTTCACGGTTGCGACTCCCTCGTCATCAACTTGCGATCACTACGAAGATGGCGGCCAGCACAGCGGCCCCCAGGAACAGATAGGCGCCGTAGGCCTGGACCTTGCCGGTCTGGGCCTTGCGCAACACCTCGCCGGAGCTCTCGGCGACGCCGCCGGAGCCGTTCACCACGGTGTCGACCACGCCCTGGTCGATGTAGCGGTAGACCCACGCGCCGGTGGTGCGGGCGACGTTGGCGACCAGGTTGACCAGCCCGTCGATGACGTTCTGGTTGAACCAGTAGGCGCCCTTGGCGATCGGGCCCTTGGTGTTGCCGGCGATGATGTCGGTGTAGAGGATGTCGAGCCCGTACTTGTTCTCGAGCACCTGGTAGCCGGCCCGTGCGTAGCGGTTGCGCTCGGTGATGCCGTGCGGCCCGAGGCCCCGCCAGTACCAGAGGTAGGCGCCGGCCACGCCGGCCAGGCCCACCAGCGTGGAGACCAGGGCGAGGACGATGTTGAACTCGGGGTGCGAGAAGCTGGGCAGCTCGCCGGGGAAGTAGGCCGCGGTGGGCTCGACGAAGTGCTCGAAGCGCAGGGCCAGGTTCTCGGGCACCCACGAGAGCGCCCCGGTGTCGGGGAGGTTGGTGAACCCGGCCAGGATGGCGCCCACGGCGAGGATCATGAGCGGGACCACGATCCGAGGCCCGTTCTCGTGGAGCTCGTGCTCGGCGGCCTTGCCGCGCGGCTCGCCCTCGAAGACGTACCAGATGGCCCGGGTCATGTAGGCGCCGGTCACCGCGGCGCCCAGCGTGCCCATGACCAGCATGAGCGGGTAGCCCCCGCCGCCGAGCTGCTGGGCGCCGGCCAGGATCTCGTCCTTCGACCAGAAGCCGGCGAACGGCGGGATGGCCACCAGGGCGGCGGTGCCCACCAGGAAGGTCCGGTAGGTCCAGGGCATGACCTTCTTCATGCCGCCCATGTCCTTCTTCATGTCGAAGGAGTGGATGTGGTGGGCCAGCGAGCCCGAGCCGAGGAACAGGCACGCCTTGAAGATGGCGTGGGTGAACAGGTGGAAGATGGCCGCGGTCCAGGCACCGACGCCGAGGGCCATGACCATGTAGCCGAGCTGGCTGACGGTGGAGTAGGCCAACACCTTCTTGATGTCGGACTGCACGAACGCCAGGAGGCCGCCGAAGAGCAGCGTGACCGCGCCGATCACCGCCATGGCGTTGATGTTGGCGGTGCCGATGGACAGGCCGTTGAAGAACACGCCGTAGAGCCGGGCGATCATGAACACGCCGGCCACCACCATGGTGGCGGCGTGGATGAGCGCCGAGACGGGCGTGGGACCGGCCATGGCGTCGGGCAGCCAGGTGTGCAGGATGAACTGGCCCGACTTGCTCATCACCGCGGTCATGAGCGACAGCGAGGCCACCAGCAGCAGGAAGTGCCGGATCTGGCCCTCGTTGGCCATGGTGTTGATGGTGATGGTGTCGAAGGTCTTACCGGCGGCGAAGTAGAGGATGATCACGCCGCAGAGCAGGCCGATGTCGCCCACGCGGTTGGTGAGGAAGGCCTTGAGGGCGGCGTCGGAGTTGGCCTTCTCCTCCCACCAGTGCCCGATGAGCCCGAACGAGCAGAGGCCCACCAGCTCCCAGCCCACGATCATCTGGAGCGTGTTCTCCGCCACCACGAAGAAGAGCATCGAGGAGGTGAAGAGGCTGAGGAAGGCGAAGTAGTGGGTG
The DNA here is from genome assembly GCA_964542495.1 of uncultured Aquihabitans sp. Classification (GTDB taxonomy): domain Bacteria; phylum Actinomycetota; class Acidimicrobiia; order Acidimicrobiales; family Iamiaceae; genus Aquihabitans. Next base: position 283 of record CAZIVZ010000030.1, on the reverse strand, counting down.
TAGCGCCGGTCGCCGGCCACGTAGTCGGTGGAGAACACGTGGACCAGCAGCGAGATGAGCGTGACCACCACGAGGAGGATGGCGCTGAGGCCGTCGATCAGGGTGCCGACCTTGATCTCCACGCCCTGGTTCTGGAACCAGGTGATGTGGCGCACGACCGGCTCGGTGACGTGGTGCGCCTCCTCGCCCTCGGCCTCGGCGGCGGTGGCTTCGGTCTCCGTGGATGCGGCCTCGGTGCCGTGGCCCTCGGCGGTGGCGGTGGCCACCTCGCCGTGGGAGGCCT
>CAZIVZ010000029.1:0-15049 GCA_964542495.1 uncultured Aquihabitans sp. | reverse complement strand
CAGCTGCCGCAGGATCGGCGAGAGGATCGCGGTGGCGTGGCCCCGCCGCCCCCCGCCGCTGACGGTGGCGATGCGGGCCGGCTCCGGCACCACCGCGGGCCCGGCCTCGGGCCTCGGCTCCGGCGCCTGCTCGGTCGTCGGCTCGGTCACGGGCTCGGGCGAGGGCTGGTCCGGTGCTGGCGGCGCGCCGCCAGCCGCCTCGATGCGGGCGAGCGGCGTGCCCACCGCCACCTCGGTGCCGGGCTCCACCAGGAGCTCGGCGACCACGCCCGACTCGAAGACCTCCACCTCCACGTCGGACTTGTCGGTCTCGATGACCGCGACGATCTGGCCCTTGCGCACCTCGTCGCCCACCGCCACGAGCCACTCCGAGAGCGTGCCGCGCTCCATGTCGGCCCCGAGCGACGGCATGCGGAAGTCGCCCATCAGGCCACCACGGCGCGCACCGCGGCCACCACGTCGGCGGCCTGGGGCAGCGCGGCCGCCTCCAGGTGGATCGCGTAGGGGATGGGCACCTCGAGGGTGGCGACCCGGCCCACCGGGGCGTCGAGGTCCCAGAACGCGTGCTCGGAGATCGTGGCCGCCACCTCGGCGCCGAGGCCGCCGGTGCGCCATGCCTCGTCGACGACCACGGCCCGGTGCGTGCGCGCCACCGACCCGAGGATCGTGGGCAGGTCGAGCGGACGCAGCGTGCGCAGGTCCACCACCTCGGCCGAGATCCCCTCGGCGGCGAGCTCTTCGGCGGCCTCCAGGCAGGTGTGCACCCGGGCGCCGTAGCTCACCAGGGTCACGTCGGTGCCCTCCCGGCGGATGGCGGCGTGGTCCAGGTCGACCGCGCCGGCATCGTCGGCCAGGTCACCCGCCATCGGGAGCAGGGCCGCGTGCTCGAAGATCACCACCGGGTCGGGGTCGATCAGGGCGGTGGCGAGCATGCCGCGGGCGTCTTCGAGGGTGGCCGGCGCCACCACCCGCAGCCCGGGCACGTGGGCGTAGATGCCCTCGAAGCTGTGGCTGTGCTGGGCCGCGAGCTGGCGACCGGCGCCGGTGGTCATCCGGATGACCACCGGGACGTGCATCTGCCCGCCCGACATGTGGAGGTAGGTGGCGGCGTTGTTCACGATCTGGTCCAGGGCCAGGAGGCTGAAGTTGACCGTCATGATCTCGACGATCGGCCGCACGCCACCCACCGCGGCACCGATCGCCGCCCCCACGAAGGCGCTCTCGGACAGCGGCGTGTCGATCACCCGGTCCGGCCCGAACTGCTCGAGCAGGCCCAGGCTCACCGCGAACGAGCCGCCGTAGACCCCGACGTCCTCGCCCAGCAGGACGACCCGGTCGTCGCCGGCCAGGGCGTCGCGCAGCGCCTCGCGGAGCGCCTCGCGGTACGTCGTCCGGGTCACGGCCGCACCACCTCCTGGCGGGGCACCGACGAGTCGTCCGAGTACACCCACCGGGTCAGGTCTTCGACCGGTTCCGGCTCGGCGGCGTCGGCGAAGGCCACGGCGTCGTCCACCTCGGCGTCGGCCTCGGCCGCCACCTCGGCCAGCCGAGCGTCCACGTCGTGGTCGCCACCAGCCGCGGCGCGCAGCCGCTCCTCGAGCACCAGCAACGGGTCACGCTCCTTCCAGCGGTCGATCTCGGCCGACGTGCGGTAGCGGTCGGGGTCGTACATCGAGTGGGCCCGGAAGCGGAAGGTCTTGAGCTCCAGGAACACCGGCCCGCCCCCGGCCCGGATGGAGGCCACGGCCCGCTCGGTGGCGGCGGCCACCGCCTCCACGTCCATGCCGTCGACCGACCAGGCCGGCAGTGCGTAGCCCGACGCCTTGACCGTGAGGTCCAGGTCGGCCTGCTCGTGGGCGATCTCGGTGCCCATCGCGTAGAGGTTGTTCTCGCAGCAGAACAGCACCGGGCACTTCCACAGCGACGCCAGGTTGAGCGTCTCGTGGAACTCGCCCTCGGCCACCGCTCCCTCGCCGAAGAAGCACACGGTCACCCGGTCGCGCCCGAGCCGCTTGTCGGCCCAGGCCAGCCCGGCGGCGATGGGCAGCCCGCCTCCCACGATGGCGTTGCCGCCGTAGAAGCCGTGGGCCACGTCGAACAGGTGCATCGACCCTCCCCGGCCCCGGCTGCACCCGTCGACCTTGCCGAACATCTCGGCCATCACGGCGCGCATGGACACGCCCTTGGCGATGGCGTGGCCGTGGTCTCGATAGGTGGCCACCACGCCGTCGTCGGGACGGAGCCGACTCATGACGCCGGTGGCCACCGCCTCCTCGCCGATGTAGAGGTGCAGGAAGCCCCGGATCTTGGTGGCCGAGTACAGCTCGACGCAGCGCTCCTCGAACCGGCGGATGCGCACCATGTCCCGGTACAGGTGCCACCGATCCTCGGCGGCGGGATCGGACATGTCAGTCCTCCTCGGTGGTGGCGGCATCGGCACCGGTCTCGAGGGTCGACAGGTCGCCCTCGGGGAGCCCGAGCTCGCGGGCCCGCAGCAGCCGCCGCATGATCTTCCCGCTGCGGGTCTTGGGCAAGTTGGCGCTGAAGGCCACCTCGCGCGGCGCGATGGCGGCGCCGAGGCGCTTGCGCCCGAAGCCGATGAGCTCGCGGCGCAGGTCGTCGGACGGCTCGTGGCCCGACGCCAGCGTGACGAACGCCTTGAGCACGTTGCCGGCCACCGGATCGGGGATGCCGATCACCGCCGCCTCCACCACGGCTGGGTGCTCCATCAGGACGCTCTCGAGCTCGAAGGGGCCGACGAGGTGGCCGGCGGTCTTGATCACGTCGTCGCCGCGTCCCACGAACCAGTACCAGCCGTCGACGTCGCGCGAGACCAGGTCGCCGCTCAGGTACCAGTCGCCCACGAAGCACTTGGCGTAGCGCTCGTCGTCGTGCAGGTAGCCCCGGAACATCGACGGCCAGCCCACCCGCAGGGCCAGGACCCCCTCGGCGCCGGGCGTGGTCACCAGCTCCGGGCCCTCGTCGCCGAGGATCGGCTCGCTCTCGTCGCCCACCGCCACGATGGCGGCATCGATGCCGGGCATCGGCCGCCCCATGGAGCCGGGCCGGATGTCCGACGACGCGTAGTTCGCCACCATGATCCCGCCCGTCTCGGTCTGCCACCAGTTGTCGTGGATCGGCAGCCCGAGCACCTCGCTCCCCCACACCACCGCCTCGGGGTTGAGCGGCTCACCCACCGACGCGATGAAGCGCAGGGCCGACAGGTCGTGCTCGGCGGGCAGCTCGGGGCCGGCCTTCATCAACATGCGGATGGCGGTGGGCGCGGTGTACCAGACGTCCACCCGCTGCTCCTGAAGGGTCCGGTACCAGCGGCGGGCGTCGAACTCGGCGGTGTCGACGATGGTGGTGACGCCGTGGGTGAGCGGCGAGATGATCCCGTAGGAGGTGCCGGTGACCCAGCCCGGGTCGGCGGTGCACCAGAACACGTCGTCGGGGTGCAGGTCGAGGGCGAACTTCCCGGTGGCGTGGTGGGCCACCACCGCCCGGTGCACGTGGATGGCCCCCTTGGGGTTGCCCGTGGTGCCCGACGTGAAGTGCAGCAGCGCCGAGTGCTCGGGGTCGGTGGGACCGATCTCGAGGTCCGGCGATGCCGCGTCGAGCAGGGGGTGCAGGGCCCGCACGCTGGGGTCGTCGGGGTCGTCCTCGACCGCGTCCACCAGCAGCACGTGCTCGAGCTCGGGCAGGCGGTCGCGCAGCTGCCGGATGCGCTTGCGGTAGAGCGCGGCGGTGGTGACCAGCACGCGGCCGTTGCCCCGCGTCAGGCGCTGGTGGACCGGCTCCGGACCGAAGCTGGAGAAGAGCGGGCAGAACACCGCCCGGTGCTTCAGCGTGCCGAGCACGGCCAGGTACAGCTCGGGCTGGCGACCGCACAGGGCGAACACGCGGTCGCCGGGGGCGACCCCGAGGCCGGCGAGCACGTTGGCGAAGCGGTTGGTGGCGTCGCGGAGGTCGGCATAGGTGAGGTCGACCGGATCGGCGCGGTCGCTCAGGAACCGCAGGGCCACCTGGTCGGCCTTCGGGCCGGCGGCGTGGCGGTCCACCGCCTCGTGGGCGATGTTCAGGCCACGGCCGTCGGGGAGCCCATCGAGCCAGCCCTCGGCCTGCTCCCACGTGAACGTGGCGCGGGTCGCCTCGTAGTCGGCCAGGTTCGGCAGCACCGGCCCGCGGGGCGCGGCCTTGTGGATGACGCCGTGTGCGTGGCCGAGCGTGCCCGGCCTGTCCTCGGTGCTCACCTCGGAGAGGGTGGCCCATCCGGCCCCGTCTGCCAAGGGTCCAAGGTCCATCCTGTCCGGTTCGCGAGGGGTGGATCAGGTGGTGGCGGCGGCCACGGCCACCTGGCCGAGGGCGATGCCGCCGTCGCCGGGAGGCGCCTGGCGGTGGAACAGCACCTCGAACCCGCCGGCTCGGAGGCGCCGGGCCAGCGCCTCGGTGAACACCGCGTTCTGGAACACCCCGCCCGAGCAGGCCACCACGTCGAGCCCGGTGGTGCCACGCAGCCGGCCGAGCGCCTCGACCACCAGCGCGGCCAGGCCGACGTGGAACCGGGCGGCCGCCACCTCGGGCGCCACGCCTGCCGCCAGGTCGTCGACCACCGCACCCACGAGGTCCGCACCCCGCAACCGCAGGCAGCCGCCGACCTCACCGATCGTGGCCGCGTAGGGCGCGGCGCCGGGGCCGGCGTGGGCGGCCAGCGCCTCGAGGGCGGACGCAGCCTGGCCCTCGTAGGTGTTGACGTCGCCGGCACCGCACAGGGCGGCCACCGCGTCGAAGAACCGGCCGGCCGACGTGGTGCGCGGCGAGCGCACACCGGACCGGGCCAGCTCGGCCACCGGCTCCCACCGGTCGGCGTGGCGAGCCGCGAGGGTGCCCGCCGGGCCGTCGAGCGGAGGTGCGCCCGGCGGACCCAGCCGACCGGCGGCGAGGAGGTGCGCCACCGCCATCCGCCACGGCTCCCGCACCGCCGAGGCCCCACCGGGCAGCACCACCGGGTCCAGGTGGCCGAGGCGATCGAACCGACCCGGCGTCACCACGCCCAGCTCGCCGCCCCAGGCGGTGCCGTCGGTGCCGTAGCCCAGGCCGTCGAACGCCACGCCGAGGGCCGGGCCGCGGCGCCCGTGCTCGGTGAGGCACGCCGCCAGGTGGGCATGGTGGTGCGCGACGCCCACCAGCTCGGCCCCGAAGCGCTCCGCCAGGGCGACGGCGAGGCTCGTGGACGCGTAGCCCGGGTGGAGGTCGTGGGCCACCAGCTCGGGGGTCACGCCGGCCAGGGTCACGAGGTGCTCGACGGCGGCTGCGTGGGCGTCGCGCGCCGCCGGGTGGGCCAGGTCGCCGAGGTGGGTGGACAGCCAGGCCCGGTCGCCGACGGCCACCGCGACGGTGGACTTGAGGTCGGCGCCCACGGCCAGGATCGGGTTGGAGGCGGGCGTGGCGAGGCGGATCGGTTCGGGCGCCCAGCCCCGGGCGCGTCGCAGCAGGACCGGTGCGCCGTCGACCAGGCGGGCCACCGAATCGTCGACCCGGCACGCGATGGCCCGGTCGTGGAGCAGCAACCGGTCGACGTGGGGGCCGAGGCGCTGCCGGGCCTCGTCGTCGTCGATCACCATGGGCTCGCCGGTGGGGTTGGCGCTGGTGAGCACGATCGGTTCGCCGACCGCCGCCGCCAGCAGGTGGTGCAGCGCCGTCGGCGGGAGCAGCAGGCCGAGCAGGTGGGAGCCTGGGGCGACGCCGTCGGCCACCGCCACCCCAGCCCGCCGGCGGACCAGCACGATCGGCGCCCGGTTGCCGGCGAGGAGGGCGTCGGCGGCGCCGTCGAGGTGGGCGAGCCGGTGGGCCTCAGCCAGGTCGGCCACCAGCACCGCCATGGGCTTGTGGTCGCGGCGCTTCAGGCCGCGGACGCGGGCGACGGCGGCCTCGTCGGACGCCAGAGCGGCCAGGTGGTAGCCCCCGAGGCCTTTCACCGCCACCACGCCCCCGCCGCGCAGGTCGGAAGCGGCCAGCGCGATCGGATCGTCGTCGGCCTCCGGGGACGGCGCCGGCTCGGCCGCCAGGCGGGGACCGCACGCCGGGCAGCAGGTGGCCTCGGCGTGGAACCGGCGGTCGGTCGGATCGTCGTACTCGCGCTGGCACGCCGCGCACATCGGGAACGCCGCCATGGTGGTGCGGGCCCGGTCGTAGGGCGGGGCCACCACGATCGTGAGCCGGGGCCCGCAGGCCGTGCAGTTCGTGAACGGGTAGCGGTGGCGGCGATCGGCGGGGTCGGCCACCTCGGCCAGGCAGGCCGCGCAGGTGGCGGTGTCGGCCGGGATGGCGAGCGACGGGCCCCTCGCCCCGTGCCCGGCGCCGACGAGGAGCGAGCGGCTCTGGAGCGAGCGGCGCACCTCGAAGCCGGCCCCGCCCGCCGGGGCCAGGCGCAGGGTCTCCACCTGGTCCACCCGGGCGAGCGGCGGGGCACCGTGGCGGAGGAGGTCGACGAACCGGTCGAGCTCGTGGCGCGGGCCCTCCGCCTCGCCCACCACTCCGGTGGCGTCGTTGGCCACCCAGCCCGTGACGCCCAGCCGGCGAGCGTGGGCGTGCACCGACGGCCGGAAGCCGACGCCCTGCACCGTGCCGGTGACCCGGAAGGCCACCCGGGCGACGGGCGGGTCCGGCGGCGAGGGGACGACGGGCTGCGGCATGGCGCTCCCGCGGGTGGCAGCTGGGGGTGGTGGCTGGCATGGTATCGACACGGCTCCGGGTACCCGGGCCCACGGGCGGAGGTGCCAGATGTGTCTCAGCGTGCCGGCGAAGGTGGTGGCGCTCGACGGCGAGCGGCGCTCCGCCACCATCGACGTGCTGGGCGCCACCCGGGAGGCCAGCGTGCTGCTGCTGCCGGAGGTGGTGGTGGGCGACTGGGTGCTGGTGCACGTGGGCTTCGCCATCGCCCGCATCGACGCGGAGGAGGCGGCCACGGCGCTGGCCCTGCTCGACGAAGCCCTGGCTGGCGACGTTGGCGCAGAATCTGCGCAGATTCTGCGCCAACGCTCCGAGACGGGCGAACCGGACGAGGCGAGGCGGTGAGCGAGGCGGTGAGCGACACGATGCGGTTCGCCGACGAGTACCGCGACGAGGGCCGGGCCCGCCTGCTCGCTGCCCGCCTGGCCGAGGCCGCCGCCGGCCCCGACCCCGGCGCACACCGCACGTACCGGATCATGGAGGTCTGCGGCGGCCACACCCACGCCATCCACCGCCACGGCCTCGGCGCCCACCTCCCGCGCAACGTCGAGTACGTGCACGGCCCGGGCTGTCCCGTCTGCGTCCTCCCCCGCAGCCGCCTCGACGACGCCGTCGCCCTCGCCCGCGACCACGGCGTCACCCTCTGCGCCTACGGCGACGTGCTGCGCGTCCCCGGCACCCACGGCTCCCTGCTCGAGGCCCGCAGCGCCGGCGCCGACGTCCGCATCGTGTACTCCCCCCTCGACGCCGTGGCCCTCGCCGCCGCCGAGCCCGACCGCCAGGTCGCGTTCCTCGGGATCGGGTTCGAGACCACCGCTCCCGCCACCGCCGCCGCCATCACCACCGCCCACGAGCAGGGGCTGGCCAACTTCACCGTCCTGTGCAACCTGGTGCGGGTGGTTCCCCCGCTGGCCGCCCTGCTCGACGACCCCACCACCCGGCTCGACGGTCTCATCGGCCCCGGCCACGTGTCCACCATCATCGGCTGCGTCCCCTACACCGAGCTCACCGACCGGTACCGGGTCCCGATCGTGGTGGCCGGCTTCGAGCCGCTGGACCTGCTCGCCGCCACGCTGGCCGTCGTCCGCCAGCTCAACGAGGGCCGGGCCGACGTGGAGAACGGCTACCGCCGGGCCGTGCCCTGGGAGGGCAACGCCGCCGCCCTCGCCCTGCTCGACGACGTGTTCGACGTGCGCGACCGCTTCGAGTGGCGCGGCCTCGGCACCATCGAGCGTTCCGGCTACCGCATCGCCGAGCGCTACGCCGCCCACGACGCCGAGCAGCGCTTCGAGCTGCCCGGCGTCTCGTCTCCCGACCCCCGGGCCTGCCGCTGCGGCGACGTGCTCCGCGGCGCGATCCGGCCCGAGGACTGCCGGGTCTTCGGCACCGCCTGCACGCCGGACCACCCGATCGGCAGCTGCATGGTGTCGTCGGAGGGGGCCTGCGCCGCCGCCTTCCGCTACGGGCCCGACGCCGGCCGGTCGCTCGTCACCCTGGGGCGGAGCCCGTCGTGAGCGGCGGTGGCACGGTCACGCTGGTCGACGGGGCCGGCGGCGCCGCCTCGCGCCGGCTGGTGGCCGAGCACGTCGTCCCCCGCCTGGCCGTCGACCCCGGCCACCCCGGCGCTCCACTCCTCGACGCGACCCCGTTCACGACCACCGGCACCCGCCTCGCCACCACCACCGACGCCCACGTGGTGCGGCCCCTGGAGTTCCCCGGCGGGTCGATCGGCAGCCTCGCCGTCCACGGCACCGTCAACGACCTGGCCGTGGCCGGCGCCCGGCCCGTGGTGCTCACCGCCGCCTTCGTGCTCGAGGAGGGGCTCCCCCTGGCCACGTTCGACCGGGAGCTCGACGCCATGGCCGCCGCCGCCCGCGCCGCCGGGGTGCGGGTGGTGGCCGGCGACACCAAGGTGGTGGAGCGCGGCCGCGCCGAGGGGATGTACGTGGTCACCAGCGGCGTGGGCGAGGTGGCCACCGCCCCCGGCCACGACCTCTCACCGGTGAACCTCCGCTCCGGCGACATCGTGCTGCTGAGCGGGCCCGTCGCCGACCACGGCACGGCCGTGCTCCTCGCCCGCGAGTCGCTCGGGATCGGCGCCGACGTGCGCAGCGACTCGGCGTCGGTCTGGCCGCTGGCCGACGCCCTCATCGGGGCCGCCGACCCCGGCCCGCACCTGCGCGCGATGCGCGACCCCACCCGCGGCGGGCTGGCCACCACCCTCAACGAGCTGGCCCTCGACGCCGGGCTGGGCATCGAGGTCCACGAGCCCGACGTCCCCATCCGCCCCGCCACGCGCGGGGCGTGCGAGCTCCTCGGGCTCGACCCCTGGTGCGTGGCCAACGAGGGCTGCCTGGTGGCGGTGGTCGCCCCCGAGCGCGCCGACGAGGCCCTGGCCGCCCTGCGTGGGGTCGGCCCGGCGGGCGCGCACGCCGCCCGCATCGGCGAGGTGGTCGCCGGGCCGCCGGGCCGGGTGGTCGCCACCACGGCCTTCGGCGGCCGTCGCATCGTCGATCTGATGGCCGGGGACCCCCTCCCCCGCATCTGCTGAAGGCGGCTGCTCCTGTGACGTTCGACCCTCCCGCCCCGGACACCGCCCATGGATGATCGAACCGTGCACACGGGCCGCGGCGCGATCGTGATGGATCTCTCCGGGTTCGACGCGCTGCTGCGACACCTCGGCCGGGAGCGACGCCTGCTGGGGCCGGTGCTGGCCGACGGCGTCATCGGCATCGGCGAGATCACCGGCGTCGCCGACCTGCCCGCCGGTTGGACCGACGAGCAGGCGCCCGGCCGCTACCGCGCCGTGCGCCGAGACGACGGTGCCCTGTTCGGCTACGCGGTGGGCCAGCGGTCGTGGCGGACCGAGGTCAACCCGAGTCGGGTCGCGCTGGTGCAGATCCGCCGCCACGGCGCCGGGCCCGACGCCACCCAGGAGGTGGTGCCCACCGATCCGGCGGCGGGCCTCGAGCCCACCGCCTGGGTCGGGGTGCGCGGCTGCGACCTGGCCGCGCTGGCCATCACCGACCGCGTCTTCCTCGGCGGCACCCACCCCGACCCGCACTACGCCGAGCGTCGCCGCCGGCCCTTCCTCGTGGCCGTCGACTGCACGAGCCCGTCGGCCAGCTGCTTCTGCACCTCGATGGGCACCGGCCCCGCCGCCGCCGGGCCCGACCACCCGGGGCCGGTGCCCGACCTGCACGTTCACGAGCGCTGCGGCGACGGCCGCCACGAGCTCGTCTGCCGGGCGGGCACCGAGGCCGGGCAGGCCGTGCTCGACGCCGTGGCCGCCGGGTCCCGCCCAGCCGAACCGGACGACCTCGAAGCGGTCGACGCCGCCATCGCCGCCACCGCCGAGCGGATCGACCGGTCCCGCACCCTCGACACCGACGGACTGGCCGCCCGCCTCGAGGCCAACCTCGAGCACCCCCGCTGGGACGACGTGGCCGGGCGGTGCCTCTCGTGCGCCAACTGCACGCTCGTGTGCCCCACCTGCTTCTGCTCCACCGTCGAGGCCACCACCGACCTGGCCGGCACCGAGGCCACCCACACCCGGGTGGCCGACTCCTGCTTCACCCTCGACCACTCCTACCTGCACGGCGGGAGCGTCCACGCGTCCACCCGGTCGCGCTACCGCCAGTGGCTCACCCACAAGCTCGACACGTGGTGGGACCAGTTCGACACCGCGGGGTGCGTGGGGTGCGGCCGCTGCATCACGTGGTGCCCCGTGGGCATCGACCTCACCGAGGAGGCCACCGTCATCGGGGGCCTCGCGGCCGTGGAGGAGACGTCGTGACCACCCCCGAGATCCGGGACCTGATCGCCGGCCACCCGTTCACCTCGGGCCTGACCCCGGGCGAGGTCGATGCCATCGCCGATGGCGCCCAGGTGGTCGACCTGGCGCCGGGCGAGGTCGTGTTCAAGGAGGGTCGGCCCGCCGGGCACGTGTACCAGGTGACGCACGGCCACATCGGCATCGAGGTGCACCTGCCCCAGCGGGGCGCGGTGGCCGTCTCCACCGTGGGCGCCGGCGAGCTGCTCGGCTGGTCGTGGCTGCTGCCCCCGCACGCCTGGCGCTTCGACGCCATCGCCCGCAGCGCGGCGCGCCTCGTGGTCCTCGACGCCGCCACCGTCCGAGCCGCCTGCGACCACGACCCCGCCCTGGACCGGCGGGTCACGCGCCAGGTCATCCGCACCATGACCGCCCGCCTCGAGGCCGCCCGCCTCCAGATGCTGGACCTCTACGGCCGTGACCACCGCTGATCCCCTCGCCTCCCCGGCGGCCGCCACCGCCACGACGGCCTCGACCGCGCCGCTCGTCCCCCGGCTCCAGCGCGTGCTCGAGCGCCACGACGAGACCGCCGACACGGTCACGCTCACCCTCGCTCCCCCCGACGGTGGCCACGAGGAGCGGCCCGAGCCCGGCCAGTTCGCCATGCTCAGCGCGTTCGGGCTGGGCGAGGTTCCGATCTCCTACAGCTCGGTCGACGGACCCGGCGGCGAGGTGGCCCACACCGTGCGGGCCGTCGGCGCGGCCACCGCCGCCCTGGCCGCCGCCCGACCCGGTGACCTGCTGGCGGGTCGCGGCCCGTACGGCACCGGGTGGGACCTGCGCGGCGCCTCCGGTCGAGACGTGGTGGTGGTGGCCGGCGGCATCGGGCTGGCGCCGCTCAAGGGGCTCATCGACGCCGTGCAGGCCGACCGGGACCGCTTCGGCTCGGTCAACGTGCTGGTGGGCGCCCGCACGCCCGGCGACCTCTGCTTCGCCCGCCGGCTGCGGGAGTGGAGCGTCCGGGGTGACGTCGAGGTGGCCGTCACCGTCGACCGCCTCGGCGACCCCGCCGATCCGTGGCCGGGCGCCATCGGGGTGGTCACCACCCTCCTGGACAACGCCTGCTTCGATCCCGCCGGGGCCACCGCGTACGTGTGCGGACCCGAGGTGATGATGCGCGCCACGGTGCGCGCCCTCGCCGAGCGCGGGGTGGACCTGCCCGACGTGCAGGTGTCGATCGAGCGGTCGATGACCTGCGGCGTCGGCCACTGCGGCCACTGCCAGCTCGGACCCGTGCTCGTCTGCCGTGAGGGCCCGGTGCTCACCGCCGACCGGGTGCTGCCGCTGCTCCAGGTGCGCGAGCGGTGACCGCCGCCAAGCCCCGCGTGGCGGTGTGGAAGTTCGCGTCCTGCGACGGGTGCCAGCTCACGCTGCTCGACTGCGAGGACGAGCTGCTCGAGGTGGCCGGCGCCGTCGAGCTCGCCTACTTCCTCGAGGCCGGCCGCGACGACGGTGGCACCGGCACCTACGACCTGTCGATCGTGGAGGGGTCGATCACCACGCCCCACGACGCCGAGCGCATCCGCGACGTGCGGGCCCGCTCCACCCGACTGATCACGATCGGCGCCTGTGCCACCGCCGGCGGCATCCAGGCGCTGCGCAACTTCTCCGACGTCGAGGAGTTCCTCGCCATCGTCTACGCGCACCCGTCGTTCATCTCCACGCTGGCCACGTCCACCGCCATCGCCGACCACGTTCCGGTGGACTTCGAGCTCCGGGGCTGCCCGATCTCGAAGGCCCAGCTGCTCGAGGTGGTCTCGGCGTACCTGGCCGGCCGCCGTCCGGTCACGCCGGCCCACTCGGTCTGCGTCGAGTGCAAGCGGGCCGGCAACGTCTGCGTGACCGTGGCCCACGGCACGCCCTGCCTCGGCCCCATCACCCACGCCGGGTGCGGGGCGCTGTGCCCGAGCTTCGCCCGCGGGTGCTACGGCTGCTTCGGGCCCTCGGAGGACCCCAACGTGGCCGGCCTGGCCCGGCAACTGGTGGCCGACGGCATGCCCCGCCCCGACGTGGTGCTGGCCCTGCGCACGTTCTCGGCGTGGGCCGAGCCGTTCCGGACCGAGAGCCTCCGAGAGGACGGCGAACCGTGACGCACCGGGCGCCGGCCAGCCGGACCCTGAAGGTGGGCGCGCTCGCTCGCGTGGAGGGCGAGGGCGCGCTCTACGTCGACATCCGCGGGGGCGAGGTCCACGACGTGCAGCTCCAGATCTACGAGCCGCCCCGCTTCTTCGAGGCGTTCCTGCGGGGCCGCCGCTACACCGAGCCGGCCGACATCACCGCCCGCATCTGCGGCATCTGCCCGGTGGCGTACCAGATGAGCGCGTGCACCGCGATCGAGGACGCCTGCGGCGCCACGGTCGACGGCGCGCTGCGGGACCTGCGCCGGCTCCTCTACTGCGGCGAGTGGATCGAGAGCCACGTCCTGCACCTGCACCTGCTGCACGCACCGGACTTCCTGGGCTACGCCGGCGCCATCGACCTGGCCGCCGACCACGCCGACCTCGTCCAGCGCGGCCTCGACATCAAGAAGGTGGGCAACCAGATCCTCGAGGTCGTGGGCGGGCGAGCCATCCACCCCGTCAACGTCAAGGTGGGCGGCTTCTACCGGGTGCCCGCCCGCACCGAGCTGGCACCCCTGGCCGAGCGGTTGCGGTGGGCGCTCGACGCGTCGATCGAGGTGGTGCGCTGGGTGGCCTCGTTCGACTTCCCCGACCACGACCACCCGCTCGAGCTGGCGGCCCTGCGCCACCCCGACGAGTACGCGGTGCTGGGCGGCCGGATGGTGTCGGACCGCGGCCTCGACTTCGCCGCCGCCGAGTTCGACGACCACATCGTCGAGACCCACGTGGAGCGCTCCACCGCGCTGCACGGCCACCTGCTGGAGCGGGGCGAGTACCAGGTGGGGCCGCTGGCCCGATTCGCCCTCAACCGGCCGCAGCTGGCCCCGGCCGCCCTGGCCGTGGCCGACGAGGTAGGCCTCGGGGCCGACGAGCGCAACCCGTTCCGATCGATCGTGGTCCGCGCCGTCGAGGTGGTGCACGCCGTGTCCGACGCGCTGGCGATCATCGAGGCCTACGAGCCGCCGGACCGCCCCGCGGTGGAGGTCGTCCCCCGCGCCGGGGTGGGCGTCGGCTGGACCGAGGCGCCTCGCGGCACCCTCTGGCATCGCTACGAGCTCGACGAGGCCGGCACGATCCTCGACGCCCGCATCGTGCCGCCCACGGCGCAGAACCAGCCCGCCATCGAGCACGACCTGTTCCACCTCGTGGCCGACCACGCCGACCTCGACGACGCCGCCCTCCAGCACCTCTGCGAGCAGGCCATCCGCAACTACGACCCCTGCATCTCGTGCGCCACCCACTTCCTGGACCTCCGGGTGGACCGGTCGTGAGCGATCGCCTGCACCGCGTCGGGCGCCTGCCCCGGGTCGTCGTGATCGGGGTGGGCAACCGCTACCGCGGCGACGACGGCGTTGGCCACCGCGTCATCGACCTCCTGAGCGATGACGTCGCCGAGGCCCAGGCGGCGGCCGGCCACCCGAGCCGACCGCCCACCGGTCGCCTCGAGCGCACCGAGCTCTGCTACTGCGACGGCGAGCCCACCCGACTGCTCGAGCAGTGGGACGGAGCCGACCTCGCCGTGGTGGTCGACGCCGTGCTCACGGGCGCGCCCGCGGGCACCGTGGTCGTGCTCGAGGCGGGCGTCGACGATCTCCCCACGGCCGCCGCCACCAGCTCGCACGCGTCCGGCGTGGGCGAGGCCTGGGCGCTGGGCGAGGCGCTCGGGACGCTGCCCGGCCGTCTGCTCGTGGTGGGCGTGGAGGCCGAATCGGTGCACGATGGCGAAGACCTCACCCAGCCCGTCTACGCCGCCCTCCCCCACGTCCACCGGATCGTGCGCGCCGCCATCGCCACCGCGCCGGCCCTGACCCCCTACCCGGCGGCGACCCCGCCGTCCACCCCCGAGGAGCCCCAACCGTGACCGACACCCGGCGCACCATCCCGTTCCGCCAGCTCGCCGTCGGCGACGTCGGCCTGGTGGGGGGCAAGAACTCCTCGCTCGGCGAGATGATCCAGCACCTGGCCGATGCCGGCATCCGCGTCCCCGACGGGTTCGCGGCCACGTCGGCCGCGTACCGCGAGGTCGTCGAACACAACGGCCTGGCCGCGGTGATCGAGGAGCAGATCGCCGCCCTGCACCGCGACCCCGGATCGCTGCGCGCCGTGGGCGAGGCCATCCGGGCTTCGTTCGATGCCGCCACCATCCCGCCGGACCTGGCCGCCGAGCTGGTGGCCGACTACCGGGCCCTCTCCGCCGAGTACGGGGTGACCGACCTCGCGGTGGCCGTGCGCTCGTCGGCCACGGCCGAGGACCTGCCCGACGCGTCGTTCGCCGGCCAGCAGGAGAGCTACCTCAACGTGGTGGGCGAGGAGCATCTGCTCCGGGCCTACCAGGACTGCGGCACGTCCCTGTTCGGCGACCGGG
>CAZIVZ010000028.1:0-15243 GCA_964542495.1 uncultured Aquihabitans sp. | reverse complement strand
GCCCCGTGGCATCGGGGGAGTCGGCCAGCCCACCCGCGTGGTCGAGGGCGAGGTGGGTGACCAGGATGTGGCGGACGTCGGACGGGTCCAAGCCGAGGTCCCGCAGCTGCGTCGTGGCCGAGCCGTGGGGGGAGCGATCCGGGCGCACGACGGCCACGAACGGTCGGCCGAGCCACCCGATCGGATCTCGGCGGGCCGCTTCGCCGATGCCGGTGTCGACCAGCACGATCCCGGCCGACTCCGTCTCGATGGCCAGCACGTGCGACACCATCTGGTGCCGGCCGGTGGCCACGGGGCACATCGTGCAACAATCGAGGTGGTGGACGCGCCGGATCGATCCCATCCGCCCAACGGTACGGCCGATCCGCGCCACCCGGCGCCCACCGTCGTCAGGTGGCGGGGGTGCGAGGTGGTGACGTGATGGCGGCCACGGCGCCGGCGCCGATGCCGGCCACCCCGACGCACACCACCAGCGACAGCCAGGTGAGTCCCCACACGAACAGCAGCACCAGTGCCACCGCGAGGCAGGCCACACGGGCGAGGTCGGGATGGGCCTGGATCCACCCCGTGACGCCGCCCGTGGTGCCGGGAGTGCGGCCCGCGACGTGCGCCCGGTCCGCGGACCGGCTGGCGAGGTAGCCCGCCACCGCCACCGCGATGCCGACGAGGATGAGCACGCCGGCGAACCGCTTGAGTCCGACGGTGGCCGCCTCCACCAGCGCCGCGGCCACGTCACGGGCGTCGGGACTGGTGGCCACCTCCGGCAGCACCTCGGCCGCCCGGAACACCAGCACCTGGAACACGGTCATGGACGCGGCGATCGCCACGCCCAGCTGGAACAGGGTGCGCGTGCGCCGGATCGACAGGGCCAGCGCGGCGACCATGAGCACGACGGCCGCCACCCACAGCGCCACCACGCCGCGCTTGAACAAGGCGAGGGCCGACTGCAACTGGCCGAAGGACTCCTGGGCGTCAGCCACCGCCTGGCCCTCGTAGAGGACCACGGTGCCGAAGTCGTCGGGCAGGTCCCGGTCGAACGCCGCCTCGAGGAGGGCGACGCCGTCCCCGCTGCCCGGCTCGGGGAGGGCGATCCTCGACGGGATGATGCCCCGGTCCTGGAGGGCCGCGAGGCCCCGCGCCACCACCGGCCGGAGGTCGAGGCGGATCTGGCCGTCCTCCACCGCGAGCACGTCGTCGAACAGGCCACGACCGTCGAGCAGCTTCATGGTGGCGGCGTGGGCGCGGCGGATCGAGCCCACCAGGAGCTCCTGGCCCCGATCCGAGCGCAGCACGTCGCCCAGCTGGGTGCGCACCACGCCTTCGAGCGACCGGACCAGCAGCGGGCGCAGCGGGGCGAGCGCGGTGGGCAGGTCGTCGCGCTCGGGGATCTGGCCCTCCACCAGCGACAGGACCGGCGGGGCCACGGCGTCGACGATCGCGTCGATCACCCGGTCGTCGGCCACCAGCGTCTCGGCCACCCTGGTGAAGCGATCGGTCTCGAGCACCGTGCGCTTGGCCCACGTGGCCATCGAGGCGGCCAGCACCGCGACGGCCGTGAGGACCACGAGCGTGAACGCGATCGCGCGACGCGCCGTGGCACCCCGAACCGGTTGCCGGGCGAGCCCGTTCTCGACATCCATGCCCTGCCCCCGGGTGCTCGTCGGCTTGCCGCCGAGCCTAGGGTCGAGCGTCCGAACAGGCGTCACCCGTGCCGGGTGACCTCGTCAGTCCGGGCAGTCCCGGGCCAACGCGCGCTCCATGGCCTCGGCGAGCGCCACATCGCCCGCTCGAGCGGGGTGCACCCCGTCGTCCTGCAAGAGCGCGGCGCCGCCCTCGGCCTCCACGGTGCGCTGCCACTCGTCGGACACGTGCACCCGCGAGACGGCGGTCGCCTCCTCGCGCACCCGCGCGTTCCACGCCTCGACCTCCTCGGCAGGGAAGTCGGGGTGGCCCGCCGGCTGCCCACCCGGACGCGCCGGGAGCGTGAGCCACACCGCGCAGTCGAACCGGCCGGCGAGCTCGAGCAGACGGGTGAGGCCCGAGGGCTCCTGGTCGTCGCGGATCACGTCGTTGTACCCGGCCAGGACGATCAGCCGATCGAGCTCGCCCCCGGCGCCGAGCCGGGCGTCGACCACCTCCTGGAGCGGTCCCAGCAGGTCGGTGGTCCGGTAGAAGGGCTTCGCCGTGACGTCGACGCCGGCCGAACCACCGAGCTCCGCGTGGATGGCCTGGCTCGCCGAGTAGGTGACCGAATCGCCCAGCACCACCACCGGCTCGCCGGGGCTGCTCCAACGCCGCACCAGCACCGCCGCCACCACCGCCAGCGCCACGACCACCACCGCCGTGACCACCACGGCGCGCCGGTGGTTGGCGGAGGCGTCACGGGGAAGGGCCATGGGCACCACACTGCCCGACCGGACCCTCTGCCAGACGTCACCGGCACCACCTCGCCGGGCTCACCCGGAGCCGGACGGCACCCACGGCGACGGCGCCGGCCCGTGGCCGAGCAGCCAGCGGATGGCGGCCACCGAGCGCTCGCCGCTGCGTCCGTCGCCGTAGGGGTTGGCCACGTTGGCCATGGCCCGGCGGGCGTCCTCGTCGAGCAGGAGCGCGACGGCACGCTCCTCGATCACGGCCGGATCGGTGCCCACCAGCTCGGCACACCCGGCCTCGATCGCCTCCGGCCGCTCGGTGGTCTCGCGCAGCACCAGCGCCGGCACGCCGAAGGAGGGGGCCTCCTCCTGGATGCCGCCGCTGTCGGTGAGCACGAGCGTGGCCTTCGAGAGGTGGCCGAGCAGCGTGGGGTGGTCGAGCGGGTCGACGATGCGGATGCGATCCACGTCGGCCAGCGCCTTGAGCACCGGGCCGCGCACGATCGGGTTGGGGTGCACCGGGAGCACCACCTTCACGTCGGGCACGCGCGCCACCGCAGCGCGCAGGGCCCGGCAGATCCCCACCAGGGGCTCGCCCCAGTTCTCGCGCCGATGGACGGTGACCAGCACGAGGCGACGTTCGCCCAGCTCGGGGAGCACGCCGGGGCCGAGCTCGGCGGCACGGCTCGCCACGAACTGGGCGGCGTCCACCACGGTGTTGCCGGTGCACACCACCCGGCCGGCCGGGACCCCTTCGGCGAGCAGGTGCGCCTCGGCGCGCGGCGTGGGGGCCAGGTGGAGGTCGGCCACGGCGCCGATGAGGCACCGGTAGGACTCCTCGGGGAACGGGTTGGCCTTGTCGAACGAGCGCAGGCCGGCTTCGAGGTGCACCAGGGGGATCTGGTGCCAGGTGGCGGCCAGGGCACCGGCCAGCGCGCTGGCGGTGTCTCCCTGCACCAGCACCGCGTCGGGCCGCAGTCGGCCCAGCGCCCGGTCCAGCCCGGGGAGCAGCGCGGTGAACAGCTCGCTCTGCGAGCCCTCGGCGCGATCGGGCAGCTCCAGGCGGTGGTCGACCCCGACGCCGAACGCGGTGAGGGCGTGGTCGACCAGCTCGCGGTGCTGGCCCGTTGCCACCACGGTGGAGCGCAGGCCGGCACCGGCCGCCGCCGCCAGCGCCACGGGTGCGACCTTGATCGCTTCGGGCCGGGTGCCCACCACGAGGGCGACGTGAGGCGGGTCTCCCGATGGTGGCTGGGCGGTCTGGGAGGAGTTGTCCGGATCGTGGGGCACCTCCCGACAACGCGCCGACCACCGGGCGATGACGCCGTGCGGTGCGTTCGCGGCGGCGCGGGCCGCCGCGAGTGGAGGTCAGGCCCGGCCGGCGGTGATGCGGGTGCGGATGTCGGCCAGCCAGGCGTCGGCCTCGCGGGCGGCCTCGTCGGCCTCGACGCGGGCGGCAGGCGCCTCGGCGGCGGCCGACGGGTAGGAGCCCAGGAACTTCACGGTGCCGTGCTTGGTCTGCAGGGCGCGCAGGCAGTCGGCCACCACGTCGTCGGCCACGTGGCCTTCGAGATCGAGCAGGAAGCAGTAGTCGCCGAGCGCCTTCTTGGTGGGCCGGCTCTCGAGCCTGGTCAGGTTGATGGAGCGCGCCGCGAACTCCTGGAGGATGGCCAGGAGGCTGCCGGGACGATCGGCGCGCTGGGCCACCACGATCGACGTCTTGTCGTGACCGGTGGGGGCGGGCACCACGTCGGGCCGCACGGCCACGAACCGCGTCTGGTTCTCGGGGTGGTCCTCGATGTCGGCCGCCAGCACCTGGAGGCCGTAGAGCTGGGCGGCGAGGTCGTTGCCGATGGCGGCCACGGTGGGGTCGCCCTGCTCGGCCACGAGGCGGGCCGCCTCCGCGGTGGAGTTGGCGGCCCGCGTGCGCACGTCGGGCAGCTCGCGGTGCAGGAACGCCCGCGCCTGGGCGGTGGCGTGCGGGATGGAGACCACCTCGACGATGCCGCCGAGGGTGGCCCCGGGCACCGCCATGAGGTGCTGCTGGATGGGGATGACCACCTCGCGCTGGATCAACACGTCGACGTCGAAGGCCAACGTGTCGGAGGTGACGTTGACGGTGCCCTCGATGGAGTTCTCGATGGCCACGAACCCGAGGTCGACGGCGCCGGTCTCGGTGGCGCGCAGCACGTCGGCCATGGTGGGGTACGGCACCAGCTCGGCGGCGGCCAGGTCGGCCTGGGTGAGCAGGGCCTGCTCGGTGAAGGTGCCGGGCGGGCCCAGGTAGCCCACGCGCCGGGGCGCGGGTACGCGGTGATGGGGGCTGGGCAGCGCCGGGTCGTCCACGACCGGCCAGGATAGGGGGGTGGACGAAGCGGCCCTGAGGCAGTTGCTCGACGACGTGCGCGACGGCCGCACCGATCCGGACCGCGCCGTCAGCCTGCTGCGACGGCTGCCCTTCGCCGATCTCGGGTTCGCCCGGGTGGACCACCACCGACTGCTGCGCCAGGGCATGGCCGAGGCGGTCTACGGGCCCGGCAAGACGCCCGACCAGGCGGCGCGGATCGTGGCCGAGCTGCTGGCCCGCGCCGACGACAGCGCCGTGGTGCTCACCCGCGCGTCCCCCGAGCAGGTGCGGGCCGTCACCGAGGCCAACCCCGGCGCCACCGTCACCGGCACCACCGTGGTGTGGCGCCCGGCGACCCCGAGGGACCAGCGGGTGCTGGTCGTCACCGCCGGCACCGCCGACCTGGTGGTGGCCGACGAGTGCAGCGCCACCCTCGCCGCCCACGGCCTGGCGCCCACCCGCCTCACCGACGTGGGTGTGGCCGGCATCCACCGCCTGCTCGGCCACGTCGACGACCTCGCCGAGGCCGACGCCGTGGTGGTGGTGGCCGGCATGGAGGGCGCCCTGGCCAGCGTGGTGGGTGGTCTCACCGGCGCGCCCGTGGTGGCGGTGCCGACCAGCGTCGGCTACGGCGCCGGGCTCGAGGGCGTGACCGCGCTGCTCGGGATGCTGGCCTCGTGCGCGGCGGGCATCACCGTGGTGGGCATCGACAACGGGTACGGCGCCGCCTGCGCGGTGGCCCGCCACTTCCTCAACCCCGTCCGCCGGAGCGAGCCCCACCGATGACCACCGCCTGGTTCCACTGCTTCTCGGGCATCGCCGGCGACATGGCCCTCGGGGCGCTGGTGGACGCCGGTGCCGACTTCGACGAGGTGCTCGACCTCCTCGCCAACCTGCCCGTGGCCGGGTGGACCGCCGAGGCCGAGCCGGTGCTGCGAGGGGGCATCGCCGGCACCAAGGTCCACGTCCGCACCCAGGACACGACGGTCGTGCGGACCGCCTCGCACATCCAGGGCCTGGTGGCCGAGGCCCGGCTCCCCGCCCGGGTCCAGGAGCGCGCCCACGCCGTGTTCACCGCCCTCGCCCGCGCCGAGGGTCACCTCCACCGTCGCCCCGAGGACCAGGTGCACCTCCACGAGGTGGGCGGCATCGACGCCATCATCGACATCGTGGGCACCTGCGCCGCCCTCGAGGTGCTCGGCGTCGACCAGGTCCGGTGCTCGCCGGTGGCCGTCGGGCTGGGCGTGGTGCGCGCCGCCCACGGGGTGATCCCCAACCCGGCACCGGCGGTGGTGGAGCTGCTCCGCGGCGTCCCCACCCGTGGCGTCGACCTGGCCGTGGAGCTCACCACCCCCACCGGGGCCGCCCTCATGGCCGGACTCGCCACCGACTTCGGTCCCCTGCCCGCCATGACGGTGCGCGCCACCGGCTTCGGTGCCGGCACCCGCGAGATCGAGGGTCGGCCCAACCTCACCCAGGTGGTGCTGGGCGAGGAGGCCGCGGTGACGCCCGGCGAGGGCCAGCCCGTGGTGCTGCTCGAGGCCAACGTCGACGACGTGACCGGCGAGGTGCTGGCACACACGGTGGCGGCCCTGTTCGAGGCCGGCGCCCACGACGCCTGGCTCACCCCGATCGTGATGAAGAAGGGCCGGCCCGCCCACCAGGTGAGCGCCCTGTGCGACCCGGCCCTGGCCGCCCAGGTGCGCGAGGTGCTGGCCGCTGAGACGGGCACCCTCGGCGTACGGGGGCAGACGCTCGAGCGCTGGCCGTCGTCTCGTCGCCAGGAGCGCGTGCTGGTCGACGACCTCTCGGTGCGGGTCAAGGTGAGCCCCGGTCGGGTGAAGGCCGAGTTCGACGATGCCGTGCGGGTGGCGCAACGCACCCAACGCCCCGTGCGCGACGTGCTGGCCGAGGCCGAGTCCACCTGGCGAACCGAGGGGCCCGCCGCGCCCGAGGACGACGGCCGCGCGTCGGTCACCTCGATCCACGCCCGCGAGCACCACGCCCACCCGAGCGGGCACGACCACCACGACAACCCCCGCGACCACCCGCACGACCACGACCACCACCCCGACGACGACGTCCCGCCCGCCTGACAGTGAGAACGGTGAGTGGGGCCAGCGCCGAGCCAACCCGGGCCGTGCGGGTCTTCATCTCCTCCACGTTCCGGGACATGCAGGCCGAGCGGGAGGAGCTGGTCAAGCGCGTGTTCCCCGAGCTGCGCCGCCGCTGCGAGGAGCGGGGCGTGGCGTGGAGCGAGGTCGACCTGCGCTGGGGCGTCACCGACGAGGAGAAGGCCGACGGCGCGGTGCTGCCCATCTGCCTCGCCGAGATCGAACGAAGCCGCCCGTACTTCATCGGGCTGATCGGGGACCGCTACGGCTGGATCCCCGACGAGATCGACGCCGACCTGCGCACCCGGGAGTCGTGGCTCGACGGGGTCACCGGCCGCTCGGTCACGGAGCTGGAGATCCTCCACGGCGTGCTCAACGACCCCGCCATGGCAGGCCACGCCTTCTTCTACCTGCGGGACCCGGCCTGGGCGCTGGCTCAGCCGCCCGAGGAGCGGGCCACCTACCTGGAGGCGGCATCGCCCGAGGAGGTGTCGGCGCTCGGCACCGCGGAGGCCGAGGCCCGGGCCGACGCCCGGCGCGGCCAGCTCGCCGACCTCAAGGCGCGCATCCGCGCCAGCGGCTTCCCCGTGGCGGACGGCTACGCCGACCCGGTGGCGCTGGGCTCGGTGGTGCGCGACGACCTCGGGGCGCTGGTCGACCGGCTGTTCCCGGCCGACCGACCGCCCGACCCCCTCGACCGATCGCTGGCCGAGCACGAGGCCTACGCCGCGGCGCGGTTCGGGATCCACGTGGGCGGGGACGCCGACCGAGCCTCCCTCCAGGCTCACCTGTCGGCCGGAGGACCGCCCCTGCTGGTGGTGGGCCCGTCCGGCACGGGCAAGTCGGCGCTCCTCGCCACCTGGGCGGCCGAGCTGGCGACGTCGGCGGACGCGCCGCTGGTGGTCACCCACTTCGTGGGCGCGTCATCGGAGGCCGCCGACCCCGCCGCCCTGTCGAGGCGCCTGGTCGGTGAGGTCGCCCGCCGCACGGGGACGGCGCTCGACCTCCACGACCTGCCGTCGGAGCCCGACGCCCTCCGGGCGGTGCTGACCGACACCCTCCGGCGAGCCGGCGAGCAGCAGCCGGTGGTGGTCGTCATCGACGGCCTCGACCAGATCGACGACCGCGACCACGCACCGGACCTCGCCTTCCTCCCCTTCGACCTTCCTGTCGGCGTGCACCTGGTGGCCTCGGCGATCGGCGGTCGTCCCCTCGACGCCGCCCTGGCCCGCGGCTGGTCCACCCGCGCCGTGGCCCCGCTCGACGGCGAGGCTCGGCGCGAGCTCGTGGGCGCCTTCCTCGCCCGGTCCTCCAAGCGCCTCGGGCCCGAGCTCACCGATCGGCTCGTGTCGCACCCCAGCACGGCCAACCCGCTGTTCCTGCGGACCGTGCTCGACGAGCTCCGCCAGCACGGCGACCACTTCACGCTCGGCGCCGTGATCGACGCCTACCTGGCCACCCCAGACCTGGCCGGGCTGTTCGCCGCGGTCCTGCGCCGATGGGAGCGCGACTTCGAGCGCGACCGCCCCGGCCTGGTGCGTGACGCCTTCACCGCGCTGTGGGCGGCCCGGCGCGGCCTCACCGAGCCCGAGCTGCTCGACGTCCTGGGCGACGACGAGCCGCTCCCCCACGCCGTCTGGTCCCCGCTGTCGCTCGCCGCCGGCGAGTCGCTGGGCCTGCGGGCCGGGCTGCTCGGGTTCCTCCACGAGCCCCTGCGGGCGGCGGTCGCCACCCGGTGGCTGCCCACCGAGCCGGACCAGGCCGGCGCGCATCGGCTCCTGGCCGGCTACTTCGGTACTCGACCGCTGGGCCCGCGGGTCGTGGCCGAGCTTCCCTGGCAGCTCCACCAGGCCGCCGCGTGGGACGCCCTGGCCGACGCGCTGGCCCGGCCCGACCTGCTGGCCGCCGCCTACCGGGCCGACCTGCCGACCGTCCGGGCCGCGTGGACCGCCGTGGAGGGCTCGAGCGACCGTCGCATGGTCGAGGCCTACGCCGGCGTCCTGGCCGACCCCGCCTCGCACCCCGACCTGGCGTGGGAGGTGGCCCGGCTGCTCACCGACGCCGGCCACCCCACCGAGGCGCTGTCCCTGCACCGCCACCTCGTCGACCGGGCTCGCGCCGAGGGCGACCGGCGCCGCCTGGCCGCCGCCCTCGCCAACCTCGGGGCCGCACTGCTGGGCGGTGACGACGTCGACGAGGCCCTCGCCGCCCTCGCCGAGCAGGAGCAGATCGCGCGGGATCTGGGCGACGACGCGCTCCTCCAGGTGGCACTCGGCAACCAGGGAGCGGCCCTTCGAGCTCGAGGTGACCACCGGGGTGCCCTGGCCCACATGGCCGAGGAGGAGACGATCTGCCGCCGGCTGGGCGACCTCGCCGGGCTCCAGTCGTCGCTCGGCAACCAGGGCGCGGTGGCCCTCGACCAGCGCGACTACGACACGGCCACCGCCCGCTTCGCCGAGCAGGAGCGGGTGGCGCGCCAGTTCGGCGACGCCACGCTGGTCAACCGGGCGCTGGCCAACCAGGCCCAGGTGCTGGCCGACCGCGGCGACCCCGACGCCGCCCTCACCCTGCTCGCCCGCCAGGAGCACGAGTGCCGCCTCTGCGGCGACTGGGCCGGCCTGGCCGCCAACCTGGTGAGCCGGGCGTCGGTGTTGCTGTTCCAGGGCCGCTACCCCGAAGCCGAGGCGGCCGCCGTCGAGGGGGGCGAGCTCGGTCGCCGGCTGAGCAGCGACTCCACGCTGGCCCGCACCCTGTTCCTGCGGGCCACCATCGCCCACCAGCGCGGCGACCGCACCACGGCGGTGGCCCTGCTCGACGAGCACCGCCCCCTGGCGGAGGCGCTCGGCGATCGGTCCGGTCTCGCCCTGGCGCTCGGCGAGCGGGCCACGCTGGCGCGCGAGGACGCAGACCCCGCCGCCGCGCTGGTGCTGCACGCCCAGGAGGAGCGGCTCTACGCCGAGCTGGGCGATCGCAGCGGGGTGGCCACCAGCCTGTCGAACCAGGCCCTGGCGCAGCACGCGCTCGGCGACGCGGCCGGCGCCGCCGCGCTGCTGGCCAAGGCCGAGGTGATCATCCGCGACCTGGACCTGCCGGCGATGCTGCAGGTCACCCTCGGCAACCGCGGGGCGTTCCTGCTCCAGGCCGGAGACGTGGCCGGTGCGACCACCGCGCTCACCGAGCAGGAAGCCATCTGCCGCCGGACCGGCAACCGCGTGGGGCTCGTGAGCGCGCTCGGCAACCTGGTCGCGGCGGCGGTGGCGGCCAACGACGCGCCGGGTGCCCTGCGCCACCTCGACGCCCAGCTGGCCGAGGCTCGCCAGCTCGGTCCCGACGGGTCGGCCACCGTCGTCACCAACCTCGCCGTCCAGATGAAGATGCGTCCCGCGCTCGGCGACCTCGCCGGCCTGCACGCTCTGCTGGTCGACGTCGAGCGCACCTCACGAGCCCACGACGACGACGCCGTGGTGGCCCAGTGCCTCGCCATCCGCGCCACCATGGCCCTCGGGACGGGCGATGTGGTCACGGCCGCGACGCTGCTCGGCGAGGCGGAGGATCGGGCTCGGCGGGCCGGCAACGCCCATGCGCTCCAGCTCGCCGTCGGCAACCGAGGACTGCTCGCCCTCCAGCAGGGACAGCTGGACCAGGCCGAGCCGCTGCTCGCCGAGCAGGAGGCGGTGAGCCGGGCGGCGGGCATCGTCGAGGGCCTGTCGGCTGCGCTCGGCAACCTCGCCATCGTGGCCCAGCACCGTGGCGACGGCGCTCGAGCCATCACCCTGCTCACCGAGCAGGAGCAGCTCTGCCGACAGGCGGGCGACGTGCAGTCGCTCGTGCTGGCCCTGGCCAACCGCGGCGAGGTGACCGCCCGCCAGCCCGGTGGCCGGGCGGAGGGCCTGTCGCTGCTCGAGGAGGCGGCCGAGGTGGCCGACCAGATCGGCTGGACACCCATGTCCGCCCAGATCCGCCAGCTCGCCGCCCAGCTAGGTGGTTCCCCCAGGGGCTGAGGGCACCCGGATCAGCTCGAACCCGGCCCGGGCCAGCACGTGCGGGAGCTGGGCCGACGACTCGCGGTTCTTCGCCTTCTCGTGCTCGGGGAGCTCGTCCCACGGCACCAGCGCCGGATGGCGACGGCGGTCGTCGTCGCGCACGGCGGCGTAGGTCCACCCGGCCCGGCGCCGGTCCTCGGACCAGCGCTCGTGCTCCGCCCGGGCCAGGACCTCGAGCTCGTCCTCGCTGAAGTGGAACCCGGCCCCGTCCCACCCGTAGTACGGGGTCAGCACGCAGCCCACACGGCCCAGGGCGGCCACCGCGCCGTCGGCGGCCCGGCGGTTGGACTCCTGGCTGTCGCGGTCGAGCTGCTCCCACTCGGTCACCGCTGATCCGGTGATGCCGAGCTCTCGGGCCCGGTCCAGGTAGTCCTGGTGGATGGCGCGGGCCACCGTCTCGTTGGTGCCGCCGTCGACCGCCTCGGCGGTGCACGTGCGGTCGAGCAGCGAGAAGCCCTGGATCTGGCGGAGGGGGTCCTGCGTCACCTCGTCGTCGACGAGCAGCGCCAGCCCGTCGTCGGAACGGGTTCGCACGGCCACCAACGCCGGTGTGGCGCCGAGGGCGTGTCGCACGAACAGCGCGGTGGACAGCGCGGCCGTGTCGTCGTCGTCGCACACGTAGGCGGCGGTCACCGTGCCGTCGCCGAGGAGCTCGCGGAAGGCCTCGCCGGCATCGGGAACCGGGCGGTCGGCGTCGAGGTCGATCGCCTCGGCGGCGGTGTGGAGCACCAGCGCGGGGTGGCGCAACCGGAGGCTGCGAAAGCGCGCCGACGCGTCCGGGTCCACCAGCGTCAGGCGCAGGGGCGGGGCGTCGGACCCCGCCTCCTCGGCCCACCGCTGGGCCACGGCCACGGCCACCGCCTCGCCGAGGACGCCGACACCCAGGACGACCACGTGTGGCGGGCGCCCGTCGGGGCGTGCCGCGAACGGATCGGTGTCGTCCAGCCACAACCGCGCGCCCCGTTGGAACACGTTGAAGAAGTCGGTCCGGACCGACGCGGTGCCGGCGCTGAGCTCACGGACCCGCAGCAGGCGCGAGATCTGCGGGTCGACGAGGTGCACCGAGGCGCGCAGGGCGGGTCGGGCGGGATCGCGCTCCAGGCGACGCGCCACGGCGACGATCTCGGCGTTGGTGGCGTCGTCGGCCATCACCACCAGGTCCGACGCTCGCGGCAGGCCCGCCTCGCAGAGGACCTCGGGGTCGGTGGCCTCCCCCGTCAGGACGGTGACCCCCCGCCGGGCGACCGTCGCCCGGTGCGGGTTGGCCGGATCGGGCTCGATCGCCACCACGCGCCGGCCCGCGGCGGCGAAGCTCGCCGCCAGGCGCGAGCCCTTGTCCCCCAGACCGGCCACCACCACGTGGTCCTTGGCGAACCGCAGGCGGAACCGGGCGATCTGGTCGCGCAGCACGGAGGCCGTCGCGGCATAGAACGTGGTCGCGAAGGCGATCGGGCCGAGGAACCGGGCGAGCTGGATCCGCCAGTCGAGCGCGGCCGTCTCGTCGGAGATCGAGATGCTGAAGAAGTCGGGGATGGCGTAGAGGCGGTTCCAGATGCTGCTGCCGGGCCTGCCCACGGTGAGGCCCCAGAAGGCCAGCCCCGCCACCAGCAGCCAGAGCAAGGTGAGGGTCAGCCAGCGCCACTTGGGCGACCACAGCTTCCTCAGGGCATCCACGGCCAGCGCTCCTCGGTGCGTGTCGGCATGACATGACCCGATCGGCCGACGCGGACCCAGGTCAAGGGAAGTGCCCGGGCTCGCGCCTCGGCCACGATCTCCGCCGTCCCGCCGCGTCCTCGCGCCGCCTCGCCGTCCCAGATCGCCAGGAGGGCGTCGGAGCGCTCGAGCACGGCCAGCCCGGCGGCCAGGTAGGCGTCCTCCCGGCTGGCCTCCGGTGGCACCTTCTCCACCGCGGCGGCGGATGCGAGCAGGCGCCGGAACTCCGCCACCGAGGCGTCGCCCGCGAAGTCGGCCTCGTAGTCGTCCGGGTCGAGCGGGAGGACCACCTCGAGGGCCCACCCCGGCAGCCGGGCGGCGCGGCGGGCCACCAGGCGGTCGGCCCCCTCGGCCAAGCTCGTCACCACGCAGCCGTGACGGCCGTGACGGCCGAGCCCGGCCAGGGCGTCGTCGACGAGGGCCGACACCGCGGCCACCGACGAGAAGCTCCGGTGGCCGGTGACCCCGAGCCGCACCTCCGCAGACCCCGGCCCGTCCACGTGCGCGTCCACGCCGGCAACCTACCGACCCCGGGTCGCCTCCTCAGGCGAGGGCGCGCACCGCGGCGGTGACCGCCGCCCCCAGCAGGATGATCACGGGGAACGGGGCCCGTCGCCAGGCGGCCAGGATGGCGACCCCCACACCCGCGGCGCGGGCGTCGAGCACCCACCGGTCACCGGTGGTGAGCGTCTGCACGGCGATCAGCGCCGGGAGCAGCGCGGCGGGGAGCAGGGCCACGCAGCGAGCCACCGGCGGTGGGAGCTCCCGACCGCCGAGGACCACCAGGCCGAGCACCTTGCACGCGTAGGCACCGCCCGCCAGAAGGAGCAGGGCCGTCCAGGTCACCTCGGGTCCTCCGCCGCCAGGGCCGGGGGCCGCTCCCCCGGGGGTGGCGTGCGGAGCCCCACGAGGACCGCGACCGATGCCGCCAGCACGGGCACGCCCGCGGGCGCCACGGGCACCAGCACCAGCGCGACGGCCACGCCCAGCGCGGCGGCCACCCGGCCCTCGAGGCTGCGCAGGTGCGGCACCACCAGGGCCACGAAGCCGGCAGGGAACGCCGCGTCGAGCCCGAAGGTGGCCGGGTCGCCGATCGCCCCGCCGCCCAGCGCGCCGACAAGCGTGCCGAGGTTCCAGAACACGAACACCGAGACGCCCGCCACCCAGAACCCGCGCCGCTGGTCGGCGGGGTCGCGCTGGGCGGTGGCCATGGCCGTCGACTCGTCGATCACGAGCTGGGCGGCGAGCAGGCGCACGGGCAGCCGACCGGTGACCACGTCGGACAGCGTCAGCCCGTAGGCCCCGTTGCGCGCCGCCAGCAACAGGGCGCTGCCCAGGGCGGCGGCGACGGAGCCGCCGGACCCGAGCACCCCGACGGCGGCGAACTGGGATGCGCCGGTGAAGACCAGCAGCGACATGGCCGACGCCTGGGCCACGGTGAGCCCGCTGGCCACGGCCAGGACGCCGAACGAGATGCCGAAGACACCGACGGCGAGCCCGATCACGAGGCTGGCGGTGACGGGATGGGGCGCCTCGGCCATGGGAGCCGCCACGGTACCGGGGGCGGACCTCGGCGCGCCCCGTAGATTCCCGGTCGTGACCCCCCGGACCGACCTCGACGCGCTCGCCGCCCGGGAGGCGGTGCGAGACCTCGTGGCCCGCTACACCTGGGCCGGCGACGGTGGTCGCAGCGCCGAGCTGGCCCGCCTGTTCCGCGCCGACGGCGTGCTCGACGTGGGCGATCACGGCGGGCGGTGGGAGGGACGCGTCGAGATCGAGGCCCAGCTCGACGCGGTGGCCACCCGGGTGGCCGCCGCCGGGTCGGCGCCCGGGCCGGTGCGCCACCACGTGTCGAGCCTGGTGATCGACATGGCGTCGCCCACCGAGGCCACCGCCTCGTCGTACTTCCTCGTGCTCACCGCCATCGGGGTGGACCACTGGGGCCGGTACCGGGACCAGATGACCGTCGATCCCATCGATGGGGCCTGGCGGTTCGTCGAGCGCCGGGTGCGGGTGGACGGTGCCGGCGCCGGTTCCCTCCTGGTGCCGCCGCCGAGCTGACGGCCGCGGGCCCTCAGGCGTCGGCGGACGAGCAGGCCTTCCAGAACGACCGGTAGCTCGGGTGCTCCAGGGCCGGGGTGACCCACCCGGCCGCCACCAGCTCCTGGTGGAACGCCGGCAGGTGCCGCCACGGGATGCCCATGTCGACGTGATGGGCCAGGTGCCACCCGGTGCGGTACGGCACGATCCAGAAGCGGGCGGCCCAGCTCTGGTGGACGACGTGGCTGGTACGGCGGCGATCGTCGGAGCGCTCGAGGCCGCCGTGCTCGGCGATGGCCCGCAGGCGGTTGAGCACGCGCCACACCGTCATCCACGGTCCGAGCCAGCACACCGGGTACAGCCACCAGTGCCCGGTGAGGGCCCAGATCGCCGCCCACAGCACCAGCTGGGTGCCCAGGATGCGCACGGCGATGGGGCGCGACGCCTTGGAGCGCGCGGCCATCAGGAGCGGCTTCAGGTTCTTCCAACCCGAGATGCCCACCGCGTCGCGCACCAGCTTGCGCCGCCAAGACGCCCGGGTGATCGGGTAGCCGGCGTAGAGGGCGTGGTCGGGCTCGGCAGGGCCGAACTCGTCCTTGTGGTGGGCGAAGTGG
>CAZIVZ010000027.1:0-15469 GCA_964542495.1 uncultured Aquihabitans sp. | reverse complement strand
CCCCGTTCCACGCCAACGACGCCCGGAGCGAGGCCGCCCGGCTCATCGCCGAGCTCGCGCCCGGCGACCTCGACATGGTCTTCTTCACCAACGGCGGTGCCGAGGCCAACGAGAACGCGGTGCGCATGGCCCGGCTCCACACCGGTCGCCACAAGGTGCTCGCCACCTACCGCAGCTACCACGGCGCCACGGCCGGCTCGATCACCCTCACCGGCGACCCGCGCCGGTGGCCGAGCGAGCCAGGCATGCCCGGCGTGGTCCACTTCTGGGGCCCCTACCCGTACCGCTCCGCCTTCGGCGCCACCACCGAGGCCGAGGAGACCGACCGGGCCCTCATCCACCTGGCCGACACGATCATGGTGGAGGGCCCCGCCACCATCGCCGCCATCATCCTGGAACCGGTGGTGGGCACCAACGGGATCCTCGTCCCCCCGCCCGGCTACCTCGCCGGCGTGCGCGCCCTCTGCGACCAGCACGGGATCCTGCTGATCGCCGACGAGGTCATGGCCGGGTTCGGGCGCTGCGGCGAGTGGTTCTCGATCGACCACTGGGACGTCACGCCGGACCTCATCTGCTTCGCCAAGGGCGTCAACAGCGGGTACGTGCCGCTCGGTGGCGTGGTCATCAGCCAGCGCATCGCCGACACCTTCGCCGAGCGTCCCTACCCGGGCGGACTCACCTACAGCGGGCACCCGCTGGCGTGCGCCTCGGCCGTGGCCAGCATCGAGATCTTCAAGGAGGAAGGCCTCGTGGAGCGCTCGCGCGCCATGGGCGACGACGTGATCGGCCCCGTCCTGCGCGACCTCGCCGAGCGCCACCCGAGCGTGGGCGACGTGCGGGGCCTGGGCATGTTCTGGGCCATCGAGCTGGTGAAGGACACGGCCACCCGCGAGCAGCTGGTGCCCTTCGGTGCCGCCGGCCCGGCCGCGGCCCCGGTGGCCGAGGTGGTGGCGGCGTCCAAGAAGCAGGGCGTGCTGGTGTTCGCCCACTTCAACCGCATCCACATCGTGCCGCCGCTGGTCACGACCGAGGACGACCTGCGCGCCGGCCTCGCCATCGTCGACGACGCCCTGGCCCTGGCCGACGCCCACACCGGCTGAGGACGCTCAGCCCGACAGGACCCCGGCGTCCACGAGCAGGGCCTCGAGGCCGTCGGCGAGGGTGGCGGCGAAGCCGGTGGCGAGGTGGTTGGAGTCGTACATGACCACCTTGTCGTCCACCACCGGGTCGCACGTGGGGAGGTCGGGGCACACCAGCCGGTCCAGGTCGATGCTCCACACGCCATCGTCCGCCTCGGCGAGCGAGCGGAACAGCCGCTCCTGGGCGCCGGGGCCCTCCCGCGCCTCGAACCGGCACTCGTCCTCGAAGGTGGCCTGCGACAGGCAGGTGATCGGCGAGAAGTCGTCGGACGCCACGGGGATCGGTTCCACGATGACCACCTGCCGGCCATCGTCGCGCAGGGCATCGACGGTGGCCCGGGTGCGGGACTCGATCGCCCGCTCGATCTGCTTGGGCAGCACGAGCGGACCCTCGTCGGCGTCGACCAGCCCGGCGGGGCTGGCGGGATCGTCGAGCGGGCGGTGGGCCAGCACCACGATGTCGGGGTCGAACGCGGCGATGCGACGGTCGAAGAGCGCGTCCTGGTCGGCGAAGCAGTCCTCGCCGAACAGGTTGTACCGCAGGCCCCGCTCCCACGGGCAGTACGGCAGGTAGGCGGCGGCGAGGGTCAGGTCGCGGCGCTCGGCCACCGGGATGAGCGCCGGCGCGAGCATCCCGGCGTGGCTCTCCCCCACCAGCAGCACCCGCGGCCCCGAGCCCTCGGTGAGGACGCACACGTTCTCGGCGCCGAGCTCGCACGGCACGAGGTCGGGCTCCTGAGTGGCTGCGGCCTGCCAGTCGACCGTGACCGGCGTGCGGCCGGCATCGGGACCCGACGCGGTGGCCGCCGGGCTCCGCGAGCTCGGGGCGCGATCGACGTCGAGCACCCAGGGCACCACCACCACGCCCACCAGCACGCTGGTGGCGAGACCGCCGGCGATCACCCGTGCCCGTTGGCGGTCGAGCAGCGGCGCGGTGCGGATGGGTCGCTCGAGCACGGCGTAGCTGAGCGCGGCCAGGCCGGTGGCCACCGGGACGCTGACCACCGACGTGGGCAGCGGTGCCAGCTCGTACTCCCGCTGCGCCACCAGGATGACGATCCAGTGCCAGAGGTAGGTGCCGTAGGAGACCCGGCCCAGGAAGCTCACCGCCGGAAGCGACAAGAGGCGTCGGGCGGCGCCGCCCCGAGCGGCCTCCAGCGCGACGATCAGACCGCTCGTGAGGCCGGCGGCGATCACGCCGCGCGTCACCGGACCCACCGCCACGAGCGAGGTGCCCAGGACCACGAGCCCGGCCACCAGGACCACCGCCGCCCCGCCCAGGAGCCGCTCGGCCCCTGGCAGCCGACGAGCCCGGACCACGAGCGACGGGACCAGCGCCAGCACGGCGCCGGCGAGGAGCTGGTACGCCCGGGTGCCGGTGCCGAAGTAGGCCCGGTCGGGCTGGTCGACAGCGGTGACGAGCGCGGCCACCAGCGACGCCGAGCCCAGGGCGATCACCAGGCCGGTGAGCACCGCCCGCTGGTGTCGGCCCACGCGCCGCGCCACCAGGGCCAGGCCGCCGAGCAGCAGCGGCCACCCCAGGTAGAACTGCTCCTCGACCGACAGCGACCAGTAGTGCGCCACCGGGCTGGCGGCCACGTCGGAGCCGAAGTAGTCGGTGCTCT
The DNA here is from genome assembly GCA_964542495.1 of uncultured Aquihabitans sp. Classification (GTDB taxonomy): domain Bacteria; phylum Actinomycetota; class Acidimicrobiia; order Acidimicrobiales; family Iamiaceae; genus Aquihabitans. The sequence goes on along the minus strand of CAZIVZ010000027.1, from coordinate 12,705 downwards.
CGCGGATGAACCACCAGTTCGACACGTACAGGGCGGCGGCGCGCATGGCGCCGGTGGCGGCGGCGAACTCGGCCGGCGCGGCGATGGCGCGGAACACGATCGCCGTGACCACGAGGTTGACCCCTGCCGCCGGCAGCAGGCGGCGCACCCGCCGGGCGTAGAAGCGACCCAGCCGGATCCGACCGCCCGACGAGAGGTCGCGCAGGAGCAGGCTGGTGACGAGGTAGCCGGAGAGGACGAAGAAGACGTCGACCCCTATGAAGCCGCCCGACAGCCGGTCGGCCCCGCTGTGGAAGGCCACCACGAGGTAGACGGCGAGGGCCCGCAGCCCGTCGAGGTGCGGGCGGTAGGCCCACGTGTCGACCTCGGGCTCGGCCCCGACGGGGCCGGCGGTGGCGGTGGCGGTGGTCACCCCTAGCGGTTCTGCGGGAACCCGAGGTCGACCGACGAGGTGGCGGGGTCGGGCCAGCGCGACGTGACCACCTTGCCCCGCGTGTAGAAGTTGACGCCGTCGGGCCCGTACATGTGGGCGTCGCCGAACAGCGAGGCCTTCCAGCCGCCGAAGCTGTAGTAGCTGACCGGCACCGGGATGGGCACGTTGATGCCCACCATGCCCACCTCGACGTCGAACTGGAACTGCCGGGCGACGCCGCCGTCTCGGGTGAAGATCGCCGTGCCGTTGCCGAACTCGTTGCCGTTGATGAGCGCCAGGCCCTCGCGGTAGGACCCCACGCGGGTGACGGTGAGGACGGGGCCGAAGATCTCGTCGTCGTAGCAGCGCATGCCTGGCTTCACCTCGTCGAGCAGCGAGGGGTTCAGGAAGAACCCGTGGTCGGGCGTGCCCTCGGTGCCGTCGACCACCACGGTGGCGCCCTCGCCCGCCGCGCCGGTGACGTAGCCGGCCACCTTGTCGCGGTGCTCGCCGGTGATGAGCGGGCCCATCTCGTTGGCGGGATCGGTTCCGGGACCCACCTTGATGGCGGGGATGCGGTCGGCCAGCTTGGCCACCAGCTCGTCGGCGATGGCGTCCACGGCCAGCACGACGCTGACGGCCATGCACCGCTCCCCCGCGGACCCGTAGGCCGCGCTCACCGCGGCGTCGGCGGCCATGTCGAGGTCGGCGTCGGGCAGCACCAGCATGTGGTTCTTGGCGCCGCCGAGCGCTTGGACCCGCTTGCCGGCGGCGGTGCCGGTCTCGTAGATGTACCGGGCGATCGGGGTGGAGCCCACGAAGCTCACCGCGGCGATGTCGGGGTGGGCGAGGATGGCGTCGACCGCCACCTTGTCGCCGTGGACCACGTTGAACACACCGGGCGGCAGCCCGGCCTGGGCCAGCAGGTCGGCCAGGAACAGCGCGGCGGACGGGTCCTTCTCACTGGGCTTGAGGATGAAGGCGTTGCCGCAGGCGAGCGCGTTGGCCAGCATCCACAGCGGGACCATGGCCGGGAAGTTGAACGGCGTGATGCCGGCCACCACCCCGAGCGGCTGGCGGATGCTGTAGACGTCGACCCCCGTTGACGCCTGCTCGGAGTAGCCCCCCTTGAGCAGGTTGGGGATGCCGCACGCGTACTCCACGTTCTCGAGGCCACGGGCGATCTCGCCGAGGGCGTCCGCGGGCACCTTGCCGTGCTCGGCGCTGATGACGTCGGCCAGGTCCTTCTTGTTGGCGTCGATCAGGTCGCGCAGCCGGAACATGACCTCGGCCCGGCGGGAGAGGCCGGTGGCGCGCCAGCCACGCTGCGCGGCCCTGGCCACCGCCACCGCCGCCGCCACCTCGTCGACCGAGGCCAGGTCGACCTCCGCCGACTGCGTCCCGGTGGCGGGGTTCCACACCACGCCCGTGCGGCCCGAGGTCCCCTTGACGGACGCGCCGTCGATCCAGTGGCTGATGCGCTCCATGCCCGCAGCGTAGACCTGGCCTCCGGTGCCGGCCTGGGCCGCGGCCGCCCCCGCCGGGGACCGGTTCAGGCCGAGGCCAGGCCGCCCACCCACGTCTGGTACAGGCCGGCGTAGTGGCCGCCGCGCGCCACCAGCTCGGCGTGCGTGCCCAGCTCCACCACCCCGCCCGCGGCCACCACGCCCACGCGGTCGGCCCGCTCCGCGGTGGACAGGCGGTGCGCGATCACGATGACCGACCGCCCGGCCATGAGCCGCTCGAGCGCCCGTTCCACCAGCACCTCGGTGCCAGGGTCGAGCGACGAGGTGGCCTCGTCGAGCACGAGGACGGCGGGGTCGGCGAGCGCGGCGCGCGCCAGCGAGACGAGCTGGCGTTCCCCGGCCGAGAGACGCGAGCCTCGCTCGTGGACCTCGGTGGCCAGGCCCTCGGGCAGGGCCTGGAACCGGGCCAGGAGGTCGAGGGAGGCCAGGGCGGCGCGCACCTCGTCGTCGGTGGCGTCGGGGCGACCGATGCGGATGTTGTCGACGATGGTGCCCGCGAAGAGGTAGCCCTCCTGGGGCACCACCGTGATGCGGGTGCGCAGCGAGCGGACCTGCGCGTCTCGCAGGTCGATCCCGGCGAAGGTCACGCGGCCCTCGGTGGGGTCGTACAGGCGGGCCATGAGCTTGGCCAGGGTGGACTTGCCCGCCCCGGTGGGCCCCACCAGCGCCAGCTTCTCGCCCTCGGGCAGCACCAGGTCGACGTCGTGGAGCACGGGGTCGCCCTCGGCGTAGGCGAAGCCGAGGCCCTCCACCACCAGGTCGCCCCGGCGGGGCAGCGCCACAGCATCGGGCCGCTCGGCCAGGTCGACCGGCGTGTCCAGCAGCTCGAAGAGCTTCTTGAGCGCCGCTCCTGACGACTGCACCGTGTTGAACAGCTGCGACAGCTGGTTCACCGGTTCGAAGAGGTTCGACAGGGCGAGCACGAAGAACGCCACGGTGCCCACCTCGATGGTGCCCGCCGCCACCATCAGGCCGCCCTGCCAGATCACGATGGCCGTGCACAGCAGCGCTGCGCCCTCGATCACCGGCAGGTACCAGGCCTGCACGAACACCGAGCGCATGTGGGCGCGGTAGAGGCTGCGGTTGCGGTGGGCGAAGCGCTCGATCTCCACCGATTCACGGCCGTAGGCCTGGATGACCCGTACCCCGCTGATGCCCTCCTGCAGCGACGACAGGGTGAGGCCGATCCGGTCGCGCACCGTGAGATAGGCGGCGTTGGAGTCTCGCTGGAACTTGCGCGACGCCCAGATCACGAACGGGACGGGCAGTAGGCACCACAGCAGCAGCTGCCACGACACCAGCGCCAGGACCACGATGGACGCCACGATGAGCAGCAGGCTGGCCACGAGCTGCAGGAGGCCCTGCTGCACCAGCTCTTGGAGCGAGTCGACGTCGGAGGTCATGCGCGACACGACGACCCCCGCCTTCTCTCGGTCGTAGAACGGCATCGAGAGGCGCAGCAGGTGGTCGAACACCCGCTTGCGCAGGTCTCGGAGGAAGCCCTCGCCGGCCGAGCTGACCAGCAGCACCTGGGCGCGCGTGGCGAGGTAGGCGATGACGGCCACCACCACGTAGGCGGCCACGGCCAGGTTCAGGACGCGGGCGTTGCCGGGCCGGATGCCGCGGTCGATGCCCACCTTCAGCAGGTACGGACCGACCAGCACGGCGGCGGTGGACACCACCACCAGGGCCATCGAGCGCCGTACCTCGCGCCGGTAGGGACGCAACATGTCGGCCGCCCGCCGCAGGACCCACCGGGCCTGCTCGCGGTCGAGGCGGTCCTCCTCGTCGAACGCCCCCATGGACATCATGGCGAGACCTCCGGCGGCCCGACCGGCACCTGCTCGGTCTCGCGCGCCGCGTGCCGGGCCTGCTCCTCACGGGCGGCCGCCGCCGCCAGGACCTCGCGATAGGTCTCGCTGGTGGCGAGCAGCTCGGGGTGGGTGCCGTCGGCCACGACGTGCCCGTCGGCCACCAGCAGGACCCGCTCGGCCAGGGCGATGGTGGCGGGCCGGTGGGCGATCACGATCGTGGTGCGGCGGGCCATCACCTGGGTGAGGGCGTCGCGGATCTCGTGCTCCTTGGTGGGGTCGACGGCCGACGTGGCGTCGTCGAGGATCAGCACGCGGGGGTCGGCGAGGATGGCGCGGGCGATGGCGATGCGCTGGCGCTGCCCGCCCGACAGCGAGAAGCCCCGTTCGCCGATCTCGGTGTCGTAGCCGTCGGGCAGCTCGCCGATGAACTCGTGGGCGCCGGCGAGGCGGGCCGCGTGCACCACGGCCTCGGGGGTGGCCTCGGGGTCGGCGAAGGCGATGTTGGCGCCGATCGAGTCGGAGAACAGGAACGTCTCCTCGAACACCAGGCCCACCGCCCGGCGCAGCGCGGTGAGCTCGAGCTCGCGCACGTCGATCCCGTCGAGCAGGACCCGGCCCTCGTCGACGTCGTAGAAGCGCGGGATCAGCTTGGCCACGGTGGACTTGCCGCTGGCGGTGGCGCCCACCAGCGCAACGGTCTGGCCGGCGGGGATGTGGAGATCGAAGCCGTGCAGCACCGGGGCGGCGCCGGCGCCGTAGGCGAAGCGCACGCCCTCGAAGCGAACGTCGCCGCCCGACGCCGGCAGACCGCGCGGGTGGGCGGGGTCGGTGACCTCTGAGCCGGTCACGAGCACCTCGTGCACGCGCTGGGCCGAGGCCGCCGCCCGCTGCGACATGGCGACGATCCAGCCGAGCATGCGCAGCGGCCACACGAGCAGGACCACGTAGGCGTTGAACGCCACCAGCGAGCCGATGGACAGCTCGCCCGACATCACCTGGTGGCCGCCGTAGGCCAGCACCATGATCAGGCCCACGTTGGGGAGCAGCTCCAGCGCCGGCCAGTAGGTGGAGCGGATGCGGGCGCCGTCCATGGACACGGCGTAGAGGTCGTCGGCTTCGTGGGCCAGGCGCCGGGCCTGGGTGTCCTCGGCCGCGAAGCCCTTCACCACGCGGATGCCGGCCACCGTCTCCTCCACCACGGCCGACAGCTCGGCCGACTCCTGCTGCACCCCGATCATGGTCGGGTGCAGCTTGGTGGCGAAGCGCTTGGCCAGGACGTTGACCAGCGGCAGCGAGCCAAGGGCCAGCACGGTGAGCACCGGGTCGATCAGCACCAGCAGCACCAGCACGGCGAGCACGGTGGCCACGTTGGCGATGGTGAGCGGTACCAGCACCACCGCGTTCTGGATCTGCTGGAGGTCGTTGTTGGCCCGGCTCATCAGCTGACCGGTCTGCTGGCCGTCGTGGTACGCGAAGTGGAGGCGCTGGAGGTGCGCGAACAACCGGTCGCGCAGCACGGCCTCGGCCTGACGGGCCTCCCGGAACGCCGAGTAGCGCCGGAGACCGGTGAACGCGGCGGCCACCAGGGCCACCCCGGCGATGGCCCACGCGTAGCGGACCACCGCGTCCTGGTCGCCCCGCTCGATCCCCCGGTCGATGGCCAGCTCCACCAGCTTGGGCACGCTCACCTTGGCCGCGGTCCACACCAGGCCCGCCGCGGCGCCGGCGAGCAGGCCCCAGCGCTGGGCCAGCATCTGGCGACCGATCAGGGCCCAGCCGTCGCGCACCGTGCTGGCCGCCGGGGCGGTGCCGGGCTCGGGTGCGGGGTCTGCGGTCGTGATGAGAGGGCCCTCCTGGCTGGCGCGGAGGTCCACCCGAGGTGCTGGTCCCCTTGGACTTGACCGCCTGGTCAGGGTATCGGCCCTCCCGGCGATCGCCTGAACCGCCAGGGGTCCTAGGCTGGCCGCGTGTCGAGCCTCGCCCCGCCGCCGGTCGCACCGACCCGCGCCGAGCCACGGGAGCGGCCGGATTGGGTGCGCCCGGCGTCCGCCGGCCTCGTTGTGGCAGGAGCCACCGCGGTCCTGGCCGTGGGCGACCCCAACACCACCCACATCCCGCTGTGCCCGTTTCGCGCCGTGACCGGGCTCGACTGCCCGTTCTGCGGCTCGCTGCGCGCCGTGCACTCCCTCGCCCACCTCGACGTGGCCGGCGCCGCCAGCCACAACCTCCTGTTCGCGGTGGCCGCGCCGCTGCTGGTGGTGGGGTGGGTGGCCTGGGTCGCCGCGTCGCTCGGCCACCCGCTGCGATGGCCACCCCCGCTGCCGAGGCCGCTCCCGAGAGCCGCCACGGTGGCGTTCTGGGTGCTGGTCACCGCCTTCGGCGTGGCCCGCAACGTGCCCGCGCTGTCCTGGCTCGCCAGCGGCGCCTGAGCCGAGCGAGCCCGGCTCAGGCGCCCCCCGTCACTTCTCGAGCGTTCGGAGGTAGGCGACGACCGACGCGAGCTCCTCGTCGGTGAGGGCCGGGTTGCCGCCCTTGGGTGGCATGGCCACGCCGGTGGTGTTCGCCGGGTCGTCGGTGCCGCGCCCGACCTTGACGAAGGCCACGAACTCCTCGTCGGTCAGGCCGGCGGTGAACGCGGACGTGGTCAGGTCCTTGCCGAGCTTCGGCAGGCCCTTGGCATCCGGGCCGTGGCAGGACGCGCACGTGGCGGCGAACACCTCCTTGCCGTCGGCCGCCGCGCCCGACGCTCCACCGCCCGAGCCGGAGCCCGAACCCGAACCCGAGCCGGAGCCCTTGGTGTCCGAGTCACCGCCGCCGCAGGCGGCGAAGAGCAGGCTGGACGCCAGCACCAACGCCGCCACCGTCCTGCCCTTGGTCATCGTGGTCCTCATCATGGTTGCTCCTTGTGCATTCACTCGATCGATCACCCGTGGCCCGAGGGCGAGGGGTCGGACTTGCGGTCGGCCACCAGCGCCTTCCACGTGCGGACCTCGCCACCGTCGTCGGCGGCGAAGCGCCGGGCACCGTCCTCGGTGGCGAAGGCCACGATCTGTCCGGCCATGGGCGTCTGGACGTCACCGCCCGCCACGAACCAGGCGTCGGCGGCCTCGACCCACTCCTCGGTGTCGAAGTCGTGCACCCAGACCGTGGCCTCGGCGAGGGTCCCCGACGACAGGCCGTGGTCGAGCATGTCGCCGATGTCGTCGAAGATCGACGGGGTCCCCGCCGCGTCGCGGTACGCCGCGGCGTAGCGGGGCTCGCTGATGATCATGTGGCACTCGTCGCACACGTCGCGCCCGAACTCGATCGACGGTGGACCGGCCTGGTCGGAGCCGCACGCCGCGACGGCCAGGAGCACAGCGACGAGGCCGACGAGACCCACCAGGGCGTGGCGTGCCGTGCGCATCAAAGCTCCGGACCCCGCCGGAAGAGCACGGCGCCGATCGCCACGGGGACGACCGCCCAGGCGGCGAGGGCCGCACCGGTGACCAGGCCGACGGACCCGCCGAACCGATCCACGGCGTAGGTGCCCACCGGGCCCAGGTCGTCGAGCGAACCGCCGAGCGTGGACATCGCCGACAGGCGGAACGCCTCCACCGGGTTCAGCGTGGCAGCCGAGAACAGCGCACCCTCGCTCAGGCCCGTGGCCACCGAGGTGCCCATCAGCCCGAGGTTGCCGAACAGCACGAACACCAGCCAGAGCACCAGGGCGACCCCCATGGCGGTGGCGCTGCGGGCCGTCACGACGCTGACCACCATGCCCACCCCGATCATGGCCACCGCCAGCAACCACGCCAGCCCGGCGATCGCCACGAAGGACGACGTCTGCACCGCGGCCCCCCGGACGCCGGCGACGAGCCCGGCGACACCGAACCCCCCGGCCACCGCGGCCAACATGGCCAGCGCCGAGCCGATGAACACGCCGAGGTAGACCTCTGTGGCGCTCACGGGGTGGGCCAGCAGGAACGCGAGGGTCCCGCGCTCGCGCTGGCCGGCCAGGCTCCGCGCGCCCACGGTGAGACCCATCAGCGGCACCACGAGTTGGACCAGGGCGATGAGCGACGACGCCGTGCGCCCGTAGCCGGAGAAGCCGACGGTCTCGGCATCGGAGACGGCCAGCGAGCTGAGCGACGCGGCGAGCACGGCGAAGCTGCCGGCGTAGAGCCACAGCCACCGGTCGGTCAGGGCGTCGCGGAGCTCCTTGGCCGCGACCGTCCGCACGGCGACCAGCTCGAGCCGGTCGCGACCCGCTCGGTCGCTCGGAACCGCGGTGAGCGCCGTCATCGCCACACGTCCACGTCTCGGATCTCCATCCCGGCACCGTTCAGCACCGTCAGCGCCGCGGCCTTCTCGCCGGCGGTGACCTCGACGAGCAACCCGGTGCTGTTGCGGCGAGCGTCGAACCCGGCGGCGACGAGCACGGCGATCGCCTCGGTGAGGTCTCCTCGCGCCAGCACCACGTGGAGCCAGGCGCGCAGCCCGAGCTTGGCGGCGAGCTCGGCGGGGTCGGCCTCCATGGTGATCCGGCCGCCGTCCATCGCCAGCACGCGATCGGCCAGCACCCCCACCTCGTCCAGGTGGTGCGAGCTCAGCAGGATCGCTCGATCCTCGCCCCGCAGGGACTCGAAGACCTCCAGCACCGACTCCCTGGCGGCCACGTCGAGCGAGGACGTCGGCTCGTCGAGGAGCAGCACGGGCGGATCGGCCACGAGCGCCAGCGCGATGCCGAGGCGCTGCTTCATCCCACCGGACAGGGCCCCGACGCGCTTGTCCCACTGCTCAGCGAGGCCCAGGTCGCCCAGCACCGATCGACCGTCGCCCGGGGGCACCTTGCGGAGGCGACAGGAGAGTCCGACGGTCTCGCCGACGGTGAGGTCGTCGAAGAAGGCAAGGTGCTGGGGCACGTACCCGAGGTGGCGACGGGCGGCCTTGCCGCTCCGGCGCACGTCGAAGCCGGCGATGCGCACCTCGCCCTCGAAGTGGATGGAGCCGAGGACGCAGCGCATGACCGTGCTCTTGCCCGCGCCGTTCGGCCCCCAGAGGGCGACGGCTTCGCCGGCGCGCACCTCGAAGTCGACGTCGCTCAGCGCGACAGCGTCCCCGTATCGCTTGGTCACCCCCTGGACGCGGATCACCGGAGCGCTCCCGTGCGCAGCGTCCGCCGCCCGGTCCCCACGAGGGCGGCCGAGGCGGCGAGCATGCCCGCGGCGGCGAGCACCAGCGCCCACCGCGAAGGAGGGCCGGGCAGCCCGGCGAGGGGCTCGGTGACCGGCGCCTCGATCAAGGGCGAGTCGTCGACGGCCTTGGGTTCGGGGCGCAGGGCCGGGAAGGCGCGGGCGGCGGCGTCGAGCGCCTGCGCCGCCGGGGTGTAGGCGAAGAACTCCAGGTCGGGGTGCTCGTCGGTGAGCGCGTCGTAGAGGCCCTCCGCCCGGTAGGGCGTGTCCCCGATGCCGTCGCCGTCGCCGTCGTAGCCGGCGTAGTCGCTCCAGTGGTTGCCCCTGCCGTCGACCGACCAGGCGTTCCCCTCGACCCGGCCGCCGCTGGTGGTCGAGATCTGCTCCCGGTTGTCGATGAAGGCGTTGCCGGTGAAGGCGTTGTTGCGCACCGCCGGCTGGAGCAGCACGCCGATCTGGTTGTAGGCCACGACGTTGCCCTCGTAGGTGGTGGTGAGGGTGGCGCTGAACGGCGAACCGTCGAGGAAGATGCCGACGCGGTTGGACACCATCCGGTTGCCGCTGACCTCCACCAGGTCGGACTCCTTGGAGGTGAGGCCGTACCCGCTCGGGCCGTCGCTGTAGGCCAGCACGGTGTCTCGCACCACCACATCCTTGCTGTACATGACGTACACGCCGGTGAGGTTCCGCCAGATGCGGTTGCCCTCCACCAACGCACGATCCGCGTACATCAGGTGGAGCCCGTAGCGACCGCCCTCCACGGTGTTGTCCCGCACCACCACGTCGTCGGAGAAGAAGGCGATCATGTCGCGCCCGGCGGACAGGTGGTTGCCCTGCACCAGGGTTCCGCTCGACTGGTACACGTGCACCCCGTCGCCGCGCTCGGTGAGCGGCAGGTCCGTGGAGGTGACGGTGTTGTCGCGCACGACCGATCCGGGCGCCGACTTGAGGTGGATGCCGAACAGCACGTCGGTGAGCGTGCAGCGCTCGATCGTGAACTCCCCGGCCGTGACGATCACCCCGGAGTCCTCGTGCTCGAGCACCGTGCCGCTGTTGCGGACCGTGAGGCCGATGAGGGTCACCCCCGTAGCGGTGACCCTCATGACCGACCCGTCGCCACCGCCGTCGATCGTGGCCTCCCCGCCGCCGTCGATGGTGATCGGCCGGTCCAGAGTGACGCCACCGGCGTAGGTGCCGGGCTCGAGCTCGAGCGTGCCGCCCGCCGGCGTGGCCGCGATGAGCTCCCGGAGGTCGGTCCGCGCCGCCGCAGGGGCGGCCGCGACCGCCACGGCCCCGCCCATCACGCCGGCCACGAGGCCGACGACGAGCACGATGCGGAGCAGGAGCACGCCGATCACCCCTGGTCGGCCGCGCCCGCATCGGTCACCACGGGGGACGGCTCGGCGCCCTCGATGAGCGGACGGTACGCCTTGCGGTGGAGCCACAGCCCGACCGCCACGAGCGCCGAGGCGACGAAGGCGAGGATCAACCCGGGGCCGGGCACGGCGTTGGTGTCGAACTGCGCGATCTTCGACGGTCCGAACAGGTGCGGGGTGAACTCCCCCACCGCTCCGGCGAGCGGCGCACGCGGATCGAGGCTGTGGCCGTAGTTCCAGAGCCAGAACTGCAGGTCGGCCAGGAACACGAACGGGAACACCAGCGCGGGTAGCACCAGGAGGACCACCCACTTGCTGTGGATGTAGACCGCTGCCAGGAGCAGTCCGGCGAACACCACGATCGCGATGATCGAGATCGACCGCTCGAGCTTGGCGCCGTCGTCGAGCGACGGCATGCCGACGTAGTGGTTGAGCTCGTCGAGCTGGTCGAGGTGGTTGGAGTTGGTGACGGGGTCGACGTCGCCGACCAGCCGGTTCACGTAGGCGCTCACCCGGAGGCCCTGGGGGAACTGCGGGGCGTTCAGGTTCAGGACCCAGTAGGGAACGAACAGCGACGCGACGAGGGCGAGCATGGCGCCGACGAAGCACAGCGTCGGCCACCGGTAGCGCGCCCGGTGGGCACGAAGCTCGTCCTCGGGAACTCGGGGCCCGACGATGGTCGAAGGCTGTGTCACGGTTCGGACCTCACTTGCTGCAGGAGAACGGGAGAGGTTCGGCCGGCCCCCCAGGGCCCAGGGGGCCGGCCGAACCGGGGCTCACGGCTTGACCAGGAAGTGGCCCATCATCTCGAGGTGCAGCGCCGAGCAGAACTCGGTGCAGTAGAAGTTGAAGACCCCGGACTGGGTGGCATCGAACTCCACCGTCGCGGTCTCCCCCGCCTCGAGGCTGAGGTTGATGTTGTAGCCCGGCACGGCGAAGCCGTGGGTGGCGTCCTGGGTGGTCTCCAGGTTGGTGAAGTGCCAGATCACGTGGTCGCCCTGGTTGACCTCAACCAGGTCGGGCGTGAAGTGGCTCCGGATGACCGCCGTCTTGATCGTGACGTTCTTGCCGTCACGGACGACCCCGGCATCCTCCTCCTTGAGGATGGCGTTGTCGCCTCGCATGGACGCTTCAGGCGTGTCCCAACCGCCCATCTTCGACGGGTCGGTGCCCGCCGGGTAGACGATCCACGGCTTCAGCTTGTCGGCCTTGATCGTCTGCGCGTAGTGGGGCTCGGCCACCCCCATGGGGGCGTCGTAGAGGACGGGCATCGTCTTGCCGCCCTTGCTGATGTCCATGAGCTGGAAGTTCTGCGGGAGCAGTGGCCCGGTCGGGAAGAAGCGGTCGATCGACCACTTGTTCAACGCCGTCAGGTACTTACCGTCGGGGTGGACCGTGTCGCCCTCGGCCGCGGTCAGGTGCCCGATGTTGTACTGGACCGGGGTCTTGGTCACGAGCTTCCAGGGCTCCTGGCCCTTCGGGGTGAGGTCTCCGCCCAGGCTCCAGCGAGCCACCGCCGAGTCCAGGAACAGGCTCGTGTAGGCGTAGCCCTTGTCGTCGAACTGCGTGTGGAGCGGGCCCAGGCCGAGCTCGACCTGCGCCTCCATCGCATCGTCCATGGCCACGATCGGCACGCCGAACGGGTCCTTCTCGCTGGGCCCGGCCTTGATGGCCTTCATCAGCTTGTCGAACGAGTAGACGTTGGCGTGGGTGTCGAGCTTGCCCGACACCACCACGTACTCACCGTTCGGGGTCACGTCGGAGCCGTGGGGGCTCTTCGGTTCGGGGACGAAGTAGAGCAGGTCCTCGTCGATGGACTTCTGGAGCGGGATGACGGGGAACCCGTTGACCTCCTCGGCACCACCGGCCTCGAAGACCTTGCTCGCGGCCTCGAGGTTGATGGCATGGAGGAAGTCGGTCTCGTTGGCACCCGCACCGGCCTCGAACTGCTCGCCCGAGTGGGTCATGCCCGTGGCCATCTCCGTGTTGATGGAGTTGCAGAACACCCACCCCTCCGAGGGGCCCTTGCCGGCGTCGCAGAGGTCCTGCCAGTACGGCGGGAGCTCCATGGCGAACGACTTCGAGGTGTCGAGCCGACCGGCCTTGCGGTCGAACTTCCAGAACGTGATCAACCCGCGGTACTCGGACTCGTAATCGTCGAGCGAGGCGTACTTCCACCCGAGCGGCATGGCGTACTGGCCACCCTCGATCACGTAGTCGGTGCTCGGGGTGGCGAAGGTGCCGCCGTGGTCGTTGATGGCCACCGGGTTGCGCACGATCTGCTTGGTCTCGAAGTCGCGCAGGTCGATGGTGGCCACGCGTGAGCTGGCCTTGTCGTTGATGAAGAGGAACTGGCCGTCGTAGTCGCCATCGGTCTCCGGGAGCGCGGGGTGGTGGGTGGAG
>CAZIVZ010000026.1:0-15485 GCA_964542495.1 uncultured Aquihabitans sp. | reverse complement strand
TGAGGTTGCAGTTGCCGGTGCGCTCGCCGTAGCCGTTGATCGTGCCCTGCACCTGCGTAGCGCCGCCCCGCACGCCGGCGAGGGCGTTGGCCACGCCGCAGCCGGTGTCGTCGTGGAGGTGCACGGCGACCTTGACGTCGTCGCGGAAGTGGCGGGTGATCTCGCGCACCACCGCCTCGACCTCGTGGGGCAGGGCGCCGCCGTTGGTGTCGCACAGCACCAGGGTCTCCACCCCGTGCTCGGCCGCGGCCTCGAGCACCCGCAGGCTGAACTCCGGGTCCTCCTTCCAGCCGTCGAAGAAGTGCTCGGCATCGAAGAGCACCCGCACGCCGGCGTCGGCGAGGAAGCGCACGGAGTCGGCCACCATGGCCTCGCCCTCGTCGAGCGAGGTCCGCAGCGCTTCGGTGACGTGGTACGCCGAACTCTTCCCGACGATGCACACCGCGGAGGTGCCGGCATCGAGCAGGTTGCGCAGGGTGGGGTCGTCGTCGACCTTGCCCCGGGGCCGGCGGGTGGAGCCGAACGCCACCAGCGTGGAGCGCTCGAAGCGCAGCTCGCGTGCGGCCCGCTCGAAGAACTCGACGTCCTTGGGGTTGGCGCCGGGCCAGCCACCCTCGATGAAGTGCACGCCGAGCTCGTCGAGCTCGTCGGCGATGCGGAGCTTGTCGTCGACGGTGAGGGAGATGCCCTCGAGCTGGGCGCCGTCTCGCAGGGTCGTGTCGAAGATCTCGACCGCCTCGGGCAGGCCGGGGTCGCGCGGGACCATGACGTCGAGCGTGACGTCGTGGCCCACGGCGCTGATCCGGACCTCAGGAGACATGTTCGACCCAGTCCTTGTACCGATCGGTCTGGCCACGGATGGCCTTGTGGTACTCCTCGCCGATGGCGGTGGTCATCGGCCCCGGGCACGCGATCGGCCGATCGTCGACGGAGTTGACCGCGGACACCTCGGCCGCGGTGCCGCACAGGAACATCTCGTCGGCCAGGTAGACGTCGGAGCGGGCGATGGTGGCAACCTCCACGTCGATGCCCAGGTCCTTGGCGATGGTCATCACCGAGTGCTGGGTGATCCCCTCGAGCGCGCCGGACGCGAGCGGAGGCGTGAGGAACCGACCGTCACGGGCCACGAACACGTTCTCCCCGGTGCACTCGCTCACGAACCCCTGCGGGTTGAGCATGAGGGCCTCGTCGTAGCCGGCCTTGACCGCCTCCACCTTGGCCAGGGTGGAGTTGACGTAGTTGCCGGTGGTCTTGGCCGCGGGGGGCATGGTGTTGTGGTCCAGGCGGGTCCACGACGACGTCTTGAGGCGGACTCCCGTGGTGAGGGCGTCGTCGCCCAGGTAGGCGCCCCACGGCCAGCAGGCGATGGCGACGTCGACCGAGCACGGCATGGTGTTGAGGCCCATCTCCCCGTACCCGTAGTAGGCGATGGGACGGATGTAGCAGCTGGGCAGCCCGCTGGCCGCCACCACGTCCTTGGTGGCCTGGACCAGTTCCTCCACCGAGTACGGGAGGTCCATCATCAAGATCCGCGCCGAGCGGTGGAGGCGCTCCATGTGGTCGGTGAGGCGGAACACGGCGGGACCGTCGGGGGTCTCGTAGGCCCGCACGCCCTCGAACACGCCCGTGCCGTAGTGGAGCGTGTGGGTGAGGACGTGGATCTTGGCGTCCTCCCAGGCGATGAGCTCGCCGTTCATCCAGATCTTCTCGGTGGGCGTGATGGGCATGGTGTTCCCCTGTGGTGCGGATGCGTCAGAGGGCGGCGACGACGGCGTCGCCGATCTCCGGGGTGGATGCGGTCAGGTCGGTGGCGGTGTAGCAGGCCTTGCGGATGCGCTCGGCGGCACCGCCCTCGCCGAGGAGGTCCAACATCATGGCCGCCGACAAGATGGCGGCGATGGGGTTGGCCTTGGCCTGGCCGGCGATGTCGGGAGCCGAGCCGTGCACGGGCTCGAACATGGACGGGGCCTGCCGGCTGGGGTCGAGGTTGCCCGACGAGGCGAAGCCGATGCCGCCCGAGACGGCCCCGGCGAGGTCGGTGAGGATGTCACCGAAGAGGTTGTCGGTGACGATCACGTCGTAGCGCTGCGGATCCTGCACCAGGTAGATGCAGGCGGCGTCGACGTGGTTGTAGGCGGTGGTCACCTGCGGGTGCTCGGCGGCGACGTGGTCGAAGGTGCGCTGCCACAGATCGCCGGCGAAGGTGAGCACGTTGGTCTTGTGGACCATGGTGAGGTGCTTGCGCGGGCGTGACGCCGCCAGCTCGAACGCGTAGCGGATCACCCGCTCGACGCCCATGCGGGTGTTGACCGAGCCCTGGGTGGCGATCTCGTGCGGCGTGTCCTTGCGGAGGAACCCGCCCTCGCCGGCGTAGGTGCCCTCGGTGTTCTCGCGGATGACCACGAAGTCGATGCCCTTCCCGGCCAGGGCGAAGGGTCGCTGGTTGACGTACTGGTCCAGGGCGAAGCGCATCTTCAGCAGCAGGCCGCGCTCGATGACGCCCGGTGGGACGTCGGGGGTGCCGACGGCGCCGAGCAGGATGGCATCGAAGCGGCCCAGCTCCTCGAGCGTGTCGTCGGGGAGGACGGTGCCGTCTCGCAGGTAGCGGGCGCCGCCGAGGTCGAAGTCGGTGGTGGCGAGGTCCACCCCCGCGGCGCGCACCACCTTGAGCGCCTCGGCGATCACCTCGGTGCCGATGCCGTCGCCGCCGATCACTGCGATGTCGTACGCCACGCTCACTCCACGTCCCTGGGGCGCACTGCACCCGAACCGATCCGACCACGCTACGCCGGACCCCTTGCAGACCGGCAACCAGTTGCCGATCAAGTCGGTGAGGCCCGCTGTACCGTCGGGTCCCATCGTGGCCAGCGAGAGCAACATGACCCCCACCACCTGCAGCCTGTGCCGTTCGCCGCTCCCCGCGGTGGCCGCCGACCAACGCCACCCCGACTGGTGTCCGACGTGTGCGGCGCGCGCCGCGGGCGATCTGGGTCCGGCGCCGGCCACCGGTGCGTCGGTGGCGAACGCCGCTCGACCCTCCAACGCCTGGTCAGGTGCCGTCTCCCCCGGGACGCCTGGGCTCCTGCTGCTCGCTCCGGCGCCCGGCCGCTACCTGCAGGGCGCCCTGGTGGGCGTGGCCAGCGCCACGCTCGCGGGCGTCGCCTGGTGGGGGGTGACCGCCCTGACCGGGGTCCAGTTCTCGTACTTCGCCGCCCTGCTCGGCCTGGTGGTCGGCAACGGCGTGCTCATCGGCACCCGCCGAGGCGGCAGCGTCCCGGCACTGGTGGCGGTGGTGTCGGTGCTGACGGCGCTGGCCGTGTCGCAGTACTTCATCGAGCGCTCCCTCGCCATCGAGGACCTGGGCGCCGACCTCCCGCTCTGGCGGGACCTCGCCTTCGCCCGCACGGTGGTCACCGAGCGCCTGAAGGACCAGCCCATCCTCGCCCTGTCGTGGCTCATGGCCGCACTGGTGGCCCTGGTCAGCACCTCGTCGCCCAAGCGCCGGGCGGTGCTCTGAGAGCGCATGGCTACCCTTTGGCCATGGCCTCGGACCCCGTCCACATCTCCCAAGCCGCGTTCGACCGCCTGAAGGCCGAGCACGACGACCTGGTCACGCGCGGTCGCATCGACATCGCCCGCAAGATCGAGACCGCCCGCGAGCTGGGCGACCTCTCCGAGAACGGCGACTACCACGCCGCCAAGGAGGAGCAGGGCAAGATGCAGGGCCGCATCAACCACCTGGCCAACATCCTCGAGAACGCCGTCATCGTGGAGGCCCGAGCCGACGGCGTCGTGAAGGCCGGCACCGTCGTGGGCATCCGCTACGAGGGCGACGACGACGTCGAGCGCTACCTGCTCGGCTCCATCGAGGAACGCCACGAGGAAGGCCTCGACGTCATGTCGCCCGGCTCCCCGCTCGGCGCGGCCCTGCTCGGCCACGAGGTCGGCGACGTGGTTGAGTACCAGACACCCACCGGGCACAAGACGAGCGTCGAGATCGTCTCCGTCGGCGAGTAGCCGGCAGACCGCAGCACCCTCGGGCTACCGCTTCGGCAACAGCTCCGGCCAGACGCGCTCGGCGGCCTCCGCCAGCGAGCCGACGCCGCTGACCACGACCACGCCGTCGACCACCCTCACGCCGGGTGCTCGCAGGGAGACCGCGATCGACAGCGCCCCGACGAAGACGTCGTCGACGACCCGTCCTCGCAGCTCGACCCCGTCGGGACCCACGACGCCCGGGCGAGGGGCGGCTCCGAAGGTGGCGTCGCTCCGGGGGCGGCCCGATGCCGAGGTGTCGATGATGGTCACGCTGTCGCTCCGGATTCCGGCGAGGAGGCCGGCGGGGACGCCGGTGAGCGATACGGACATGATGTGGCCCCACTTGTGACGCCGACGCGTGACGTCGTGGTCGCACGTGGCCCCAGCACCCGCAGACCGGCCGGTCAGGTCGGGGCCGGTCCCATCACGAGGGTGCCGTTCTGGCCGCCGAGGCCGACGGAGTTCGACACGCCGAAGCCCGGGGTCCACGGGCGCGGCGACCCCCGCACCACATCCGCGGTGATCTCCGGGTCGGGCGTGGTCGACCACTGCGTCTGGGGGATCAGCGCCCGGTCGATGCTCAGCGCGAGCGCCACCGCCTCCAGCGCCCCGGCACCGGCACCGGGGTGGCCGGTGACGGCCTTGGTGGAGGTGAGCGGTGGGCCGGGCAGGCCGAACACGTCCTGGGCGGCATCGGACTCGGCCTGGTCGTTGAACTTGGTGCCGGTGCCGTGGCAGTTGACCTGGCCCACCTCGTCGGGGCGGACACCCGCCTCGGCCAGGGCCAGGCGCACGCAGCGGGCCAGCCCCTCGCCGCGAGGCGCCGGGTGGATCAGGTCGTGGGCGTCGACCGTGTTGGCCCCGCCCAGCACCTCGGCGTAGATGCGCGCCCCGCGCGCCACCGCAGCCTCGAGCGGCTCGAGGCGCAGGACACCGGCGCCCTCGGCGTACACGAAGCCCTGGCGGTGCAGGTCGAAGGGGCGTGCCACCGCCTCCTCGGTGTGGACCCGCAGGTTGCGCAGCCCGGCGGTGAGGGGGTCGTCGCCCTCGGGCATGAGGCCGGCTTCGCTCCCCCCGGCGTAGGCCACGTCGGCGAGGCCGTCGCGGACCAGGCGGAACCCGTCGACCACGGCGTGGGTGCCCGAGGCGCAGCCGCTGGCCACGCTGTAGGTGGGCCCCTTGGAGCCGAGGGCGAAGGCCAGGTTGGCCGATCCGCCGTTGCTCATGGCCACGGCCCCGAGCAGCAGCGACACCCCGGCCGGGCCGTGCTCCTGGAGGTCGAGGTAGCCCTGGATGAGGTCGGCCACCCCGCCGTTGCCGGTGCCCATCACCACCGCCACCCGCTCGGGGTCGTCGGCCGGGGCACCGGCGTCGTCGTGAGCGAGGCGACCGGCAGCCACGGCCAGCTGCGAGAACCTCGCCGTGCGTTGCACGTGCCGACGGTCCATCCAGCGGCGAGGGTCGAAGCCCACGAGGGCACGGAACGTGGGGGCGGGGTCGGCCACGGTGAGCGAGTCCCAGAGCTCGGCGGCACCCACGGTGGGGCCGCTCAACGACCCCAGGCCGGTGACCACCACCCGTCGCTGTGGGGGCCGGTCGACCATCGGGCCATTCAACCACAGGGCCCCGTCGCCAAGACCGGGCCGGTAGCGTCCCCGCCCGATGCCGGGCGCCGACGACACGCAGCGGGTGGCCCTGGTCACCGGGGCGGGCAGCGGCATCGGCGGCGCGTGCCTCCACCGGCTGGCGGCCGACGGGTTCGTGGCCGTGGGCGCGTGGCGGGCCACGCCGCCGGCGTCGTCGGGACCGTCGGTGCGCTTCGACGTGACCGACGCGGAGGCGGTGGCCGCCGCGGTGGCCGAGGTCGAGCAGCGGTGGGGCCCCATCGAGGTGCTGGTCTCGAACGCCGGGCTGGCCCACCTCGACCTCGCCCTACGGGTCACCCCCGAGCGCTTCGCCGAGGTGGTCGGCACGAACCTGGTGGGGTCGTTCCTGCTGGCCAAGGCGGTGCTCGGGCCCATGGTCGAGCGCCGCCGGGGCCGGATCGTGCTCGTCGGGTCGGTGGCCGGCCACTGGGGCGTGCCCGGGGTGAGCTCCTACGCCGCCGCCAAGGCCGGCCTCGTGGGCATGGCCCGCTCGCTCGCCCGGGAGGTGGGGCCACGGTCGATCACCGTGAACGTCGTGGCCCCGGGGATGCTCGACGACGCCGTCGATCGCCTCGATGCCCTGCGCCCACGCTCGCCGGTCCCCCGCCACTGGGTCGAGGCCACGCCCGTGGGCCGGCCCGGCACGGTCGATGACGTGGCCGCCGCCGTCTCGTTCCTCGCATCGAGCGGCGCCGCGTTCGTGACCGGAGCCGTGCTCCCCGTGGACGGCGGGTTCGCCATGGGGCTCGGCTGAGCGCCTCAGGCCGCGCTCGCTAGGGTGACCCGGGTCCGCGGCGGACCCGTCGGGCCCCTGCCCTCCAAGCCCTCGAAGAGGAGACACCATGGCCGACGACACCTTCGCCTGGGTGCGCGAGCGCTTCGCCGAGGTCCTCGAGATGGACCCGTCCGAGATCAACCGCGACAGCCGTCTGGCCGACGACCTCGACGCCGACTCCATCGACCTCATCGAGGTCGTCAACCGGGCCGAGGCCACCCTGGGCGTCACCGTGGCCGAGGAGCAGCTCTACGACCTCGAGACGGTGGCCCAGCTGGTGGACCTCCTCGACCAGCTGCGCAGCGCCTGAGCTCGTGGCCGCCAACGGCGACGCCGCCCTCAAGGCCAGCCAGGCCGCCAACTTCGACAACCTCAACGAGGTGGTCGCCGACTCGCCGTTCGACCGCCACCTGCGCTTCTTCAACTTCGGGTACCGCCCCCTGGGCGACGAGGAGCCGGTGGGCCCCCGGCTCGGCCCGGGCTTCCCCAACCAGGACTCCGCCCAGCTGCTGTTCCAGGTGATCGGCCCCACCGACCTCACGGGTGCACGGGTGGTCGAGGTGGGCTGCGGCCGGGGCGGCAACCTGTGGCTGCTGCGGCGCTACTTCGGAACCGCCGCGGTGCTGGGCGCCGACATCGCCTTCAGGTCGGTGGCGTTCTGCCGCCGTTCCATGCCCGAGCCCGACGCCCAGTTCGTGGTGGCCGACGCGGAGCGGGTGCCGGTGGGAACCGCGGCGGCCGACGCCGTGGTGAGCGTGGAGACCTCGTGCACCTACCCCGACATCGAGGCGTTCTTCCGCGACGTCGCCCGCATGGTGCGCGTGGGCGGCCACTTCCTCTACACCGACCTTCTCCTCACCGCCCTGGTCGACCCGTTCGTGGCCGCGCTGGAGCACCTCGGCTTCGAGGTCCTCCACCGCCGCGACATCACCGCCAACGTCTGCGCCTCGCGAGACGCCCGGGCGGCGCGACAGAAGCTGGCCTTCGGTGCCACCCCGGACTCCGACGAGCGCACCATGGCCGAGTTCGTGGGCCGCGAGGGATCGCGCCTCTACGACTCGCTCACCGATGGCGAGCACCAGTACACGATCCTGCGCTTCCGCAAGGTGCGAGATGTCGACCCGCCCGCCGAGCCCCTGCTCGCCGAGCCCGTCCGCGCCTTGGTGCGGGACCAGGCCCAGCTCGCGGTCGACCTGCTCACCATCCCCTCCCGCTAGGAGTCGCCGTGCCGGGTCACGGAGCGCCCACGAGCCGATCCGTGCTGGTGGCGGGGGCGGCGCGGGGCATCGGCCTGGCCACGGCACGCCGGCTGGCGGCCGACGGGCACCGGGTGACCGCCACCTGGAACACCACCGAGCCGACCGGCGAGGACCCCCGGCTGGTGTGGCGTCGCTGCGACGTGACCGACCCCGAGGCCGTGGCCGCGGTGTTCGCCGAGGTCCGCTCCGCCGGCCACCCCTTCGACGTGGTGGTGGCGAACGCCGCCCTGGTGCGCGACCGCATGATCAGCCGCATGTCCGAGGACGACTTCCGGGCCGTGGTCGACGTCAACCTGATGGGCAGCTTCCACCTGGCGCGCGCCGCGCTCTCGGACATGGCCCGCCGTCGATGGGGTCGCGTGGTGTTCGTGGGCTCGGTGGGGGGCGCCTACGGCCTCGGTGGACAGACCTCGTACTCGGCGTCCAAGGCGGCGCTGCTCGGCCTGGCCCGCTCGTTGGCCCGCGAGGTGGGACCGCGCGGCGTCACGGTGAACGTGGTGGCACCCGGGCCGATCGACACCGAACTGATCGCCGGCATGAGCGCGTCGCTGCGCGAGAGGTGGCGGGGCCTCACGCCCGCCGGACGCATGGGGCGCCCTGCTGAAGTCGCCGGCGCGATCAGCTTCCTGGCCTCCGACGGCGGCGGCGCCATCACCGGCACCCTGCTCCCCGTCGACGGCGGGTTCCTGGCGTGAGTGCTGGGCGGCGGGTGGCCATCACCGGCCTGGGCACGGTGAGCGCGCTCGGCACCGACCTCGGACGGTTCTGGGACCAGATCACCGCAGCGCCGCACGCCCCCGTCCACACCCGGGTCCGGGACTTCGAGCCCAGCGCGTGGTTCACGTCGAAGCAGCTCCGCCGGTCCGACCCGTTCGCCCGCTACGGCGTGGTGGCGGGTCGCCTCGCCGTCGCCGACGCCGCCGTGGATCTCGCGGCGGTGTCGCCCCGGCGCGCCGGCGTGGTCATGGCCACGGTGTACGGCGCCCTCGAGTCGCTCGAGGAGGAGCAGGCCAACCTCCAGGGCGGCGGCGAGGAGGCGGTGTCGCCGTTCCTCACCGTGGCGTCGTGCGAGAACGTGGTGGCGGCCATGCTCTCCGCCCACCTCGGGTGGCGAGGACCGTCGCGCGTCATCGTCACCGCCTGCGCCGGGGGCACCCACGCCGTGTCCGAGGCCGCCGACCTCATCCGCTCCGGTCGCTGCGACCTGGTGGTGGCCGGCGGCGCGCAGGGCCGGATCACCCCGGTGCTCATGGCCGCCTACCGCAACCTGCGCGTGCTCTCCCCCACCGGCTGGGTGCGACCGTTCGACCGGCGGCGCGACGGGTTCGCCTTCGCCGAGGGCGCAGCCGCGCTGGTGCTCGAACCGCTCGATGCTGCGCGCGCCCGGGGGGCGCGCGTCTACGCCGAGGTCCTGGGCTCGGGCCACACCAACGACGCCGACTCGCTGGTGAGCCCGTCGGGCAGCGGGGCCGTGGAGTGCATCGAGGACGCGCTGGCCGACGCCGGGCTCCACCCGGCCGACATCGTCCACGTGAACGCCCACGGCACCGGCACCACCGTGAACGACATCCAGGAGGCCGAGGCCCTGCACCAGGTGTTCGGCGCCCCGCCGCCGGTCACGTCGATCAAGCGGGTGCTGGGCCACGCCGCCGGTGCCTCGGGTGCGTTCGAGGCGGTGGCGTCGGCCCTCACCGTGCACCACGGCGTGCTGCCGTCGCTCGGCACCGACGTGGAGCCCGATCCGGCGCTCGAGCTCGACCTCGTGGTGGGCCCACCGCGCGCCATCGAGTCGGGACCGGTGCTCTCCAACTCGTTCGGGCTCGGCGGCCACAACGGCTGCCTGGTGGTGGGGCCGGCGCGCTGACGCGACGTCAGGTCGGGTCGTCGTCTGCGTCTGCGTCTGCGTCGGCCCGGATGCCGAAGCGGTGGCGCGGCACCGACGCGAACTGCGCGGAGGCGCGCATGGTCACCCGGTCGTCGGCGTAGAGGGTGCCCGACAGATCGAGCAGGCGGCCGCGCACCTCACCCAGCACCACGTCGTAGCGCAGGGGCCGACCCAGCACGGTGGGCTTCAGGTACCGGAGGCGCAGCCAGCGGGTGACGGCGTGGTCGAGGTGGTGGTTGGCCATGGCCGACAGCACCATGTCGAACCCGGCGGCCAGGAACCCGCCGTGCACCAGCCCGGGCGGACCCTCCCACGCCGGGCCGAAGCAGACCTCGGCCTCCAGTCGACGGCCGTCGGTGGACACCTGGAGGCGCAGCGGCGGGTAGACGGCGCTGG
Organism: uncultured Aquihabitans sp.; assembly: GCA_964542495.1. Lineage (GTDB taxonomy): Bacteria > Actinomycetota > Acidimicrobiia > Acidimicrobiales > Iamiaceae > Aquihabitans. The sequence goes on along the minus strand of CAZIVZ010000026.1, from coordinate 5,486 downwards.
TTCCCAGGGCCAGCGGGTGGGCCGGCAGCCCGGCCGGCCCCTCGCGCTCGCCGTCGGGATCGAAGGTGCGGGCGAACCGCGATCGATCCGAAGCCTCCGGCCCCAGCACGGCGGTGGCCCCGGCCAGGAGCCGTTCCAGCTCCAGGCGCTGGCCGGTGGTGAGGTCCTCGGCGGCGAAGCGATCGGCCAGGTGGCGCAGCCGAGCCGACAGGGCGTGGTCGTCGACCATCAGCTCCCCAGGCCCATCGTGAGGCCGCCGTCGACCGGGATGACCACCCCGGTGACGAACCCGGCCTCGTCCGACGCCAGGTAGCTGACCGTGGCGGCCACCTCGTCGACGCTGGCCAGCCGGCGCAGCGGCGTGGCGGCCACCGAGGCATCGACGGCTTCGGCCACCAGCGGGTCGGCCTCCCGAAGGGCGCGCAGCTCGTCGGTGTCGACCACCCCGGCCCGCACCACGTTGACGGTGATGCCAGAACCGGCCGCCTCCCGGGTGGCGCTGCGGGCCAGCCCCACCAGTCCCCAGCTGGCGGCGGCGCCGACGTCGTCCCAGGTGCGACCGGGCACGCCCGACGCCTCGGCCACCAGGACCACCCGCCCGTGGCCGGCCTCGGCCATGGCCGGGGTGACCAACCGGATGCGCTCGACCACGCCCTCCAGCTCGGCGAGCGCGCCGGGCTCGGGCGCGGCGCCGGGCACCGGGTGGGCACCGGGCACGGTGCGGCCCATGATCTCCGCCAGGACGAGCACCGGGCCCAGCTCGGCGGCCACCTCCTCCAGCACGGCGGTGGCGGTGACCCCCGGCGGCACGGGCCGGTGCACCACGCCGGGGGCGGCGGTGCCGGCGCCCACGAGCACGACGCGCCGGCGCTTGGAGCCGAGGGCGAGCAGGTCCCGGGCGCAGGCCTCGCCGATGGGGCCGTGGCCGCTGACCACCACGACGAGCTCTGGCGCGGGCGTCGTCGGCTCGGACACGCGCCGACCCTAGCGGCGCGGTTTCGCCTCCCGCGCGGTGCGCCATCGGCCTAGCCTGGCGGCCCCACGACCGCGTGGCGAGCGGAGGCAGCGGTGTCACCCCGATCCGATGAGGTTGCACCGGTGTCCTCGGCCTGGCCGGCGCGGGTCGAGCTCGGGTTGGCGCTGGTCGTGATCGCCGCCTCGTCGGTCGTCCTCGTGAAGTGGGTGCAGGCCTTCAACCGGGAGTCGTTGTGGATCGACGAGCTCACCTCGGCCATCCGCACGAGCGGCAACGGACCCGTCCACACGGTGACGACGTACTCATCACCCAACAACCACGTCTTCTTCAACCTCCTGAACTCGGTGACGCCCGGGGCGGGATCGGTCTTCCCGCCCCGGGCCCGCCTGTGGTCGATCGGTCCCGTGCTGGCCACCCTGGCGCTGCTGGTGTTCGAGTTCTTCCGCCGTCGGTGGTACCTCGCCGGTGCCGTGCTCTTCGCCCTCTTCGCGACGAACGGGCAGTGGAACCACCTGGTGTTGCAGGCGAGGGGCTACGGCCTGCTCGGGCTCTTCGCGGCAGTGATGTGCACCGCGGTGTGGCGGTACCTGGAGAACGATTCGACCAGCGCACTCGCCGTGCTCGGGGTGGCCGCCGTCCTGGGCACCTGGACCGTGCCGTCGTTCGTGCTGTTCGCCGGTCCCGTCTGGGCGCTGCTCCTGCTCGTCACCCGACGACGGACCGTGCTCGTCGGGGGGCTGGGTGCCCTCGTGGGGATCGTGGCGGTGTACCTCCCGATCATCGACGACGTCCGCACCGAGATGTCCCGGTACGCGGACCAATGGGGCCGGGAGTACACCAGCGCGAGCGATGTGGCGGCCACCCTCTCCGCGTGGCTGTTCACCCCACAGCTCCTCGATGACCACGTCCCTGGCACCGCGATCCTGCTCGCCCTCGTCTTCCTCGCGCTCCCGGCCCTGGCGCTGTTGCCCGGGGTGACCCCGGCGCTGCGCCGGGTCGTGGTCGTGGTGCTCGGCTCGGTCGCCGCCTTCTTCGCCGCCAACCTGTGGCTGGGCACAGCACAGCCGCGGACCACGGCGTTCGCCGCGGTTCCCGTGGCCTTCACGGCCGCCGCGCTCGGGGGTGCCCTGCTGGCCCAGTGGGGATCGGCCCGTGCCGACGGGGGTGAGCGCCGATGGCACGCCCTGGCTGCGACCGCGACCGTGGTGGTCGTCAGCCTGTTCCTGCTGTCGCACGCCTCCACCTCGGCGCGCGACTTCCGGCACCAGCCCACCGAGGACTGGCGATCGGCCGCCGCGTACGTCGAGCGCACGTTCCCGGAGGGCATGGCCGTGGCCAACAACCCGCCGGCCTACCCCGACCTCCGAGCCGCGTACCTCGACCCGGACCGCACCCAGGTCGGGGCGGTCGATCAGGACGGCCCCCTGGCGTCGGGTGCCGCGGTGCTCTACGACCTCGGCGGCCGGCAGCCACCCCACTTCGACTTCTCCCGGTACGCGCCCGTCTACTCGGAGATCTGGGTACCGCAGTACCGAGGCCAGCACCTCCGCATCCTGGCCGCCCCGCCGATCGACCCCCGCCTGGCCGGCGTCCGGGTCGACGGCAGCGAGCAGGCCCTGGCACCGCTCGTCGACCGGCTCCCGAGCCAGGGCCCACCGGTCCTCGCCGGCCCCACAGGTGATCCCGTGGTGGTGCGGGTGGACCCGGAGCCCGGGACCATCGCCCGCTCGATGGTCCTCGTGGGCAACGGACCGATGCTCCCGGTGGCCCGGGTCGACGTGACGCCGGCCGGCGGGGGGCCGACCTTCGCCATCGATCCCGAACGGGTCACCATCACCGCGAACACCCTCTCCGTCCCGCTCGGTGACCGTCGCATCGCGCACGTCGACGTCACCCTGGTTCGTCCACCTCGGCTGGCGGCCACGGCCATCCGTGAGGTGTGGGTCTACCCGAAGCGCTGACGCCCACCGCTCGGCGCGCCGAGACGACGCTCCCCGCGGGATGGGCCCGGGGTCTCGCTCGATGCGCGTCGCACTAACCTTCCCCCGATGCGCGAGCGGAAGGGATCGGCCGTTCCCGCCACCCCCACCGGGCCACGAGGCGCCCGAGCCCCCCGTTCCGCCCGTCCTGCCCCCGCTGCGTTCCGCCGCCTCGGCTGGGGCCTCGTGCCCGTCGCCGTGGTCCTCGCGCTGCTGGTCGGGGAGGCCGGCGCACGCCTGATCGGGCCCGAGATCCCGCGCCGGGCCGGCTCCGAGGAACGGGCCTTCGTGAAGGCAGACCAGATGCACGCCCGTGGGCGCGGGAGCACCGACGTCTTGATCATCGGGTCCTCCGAGACCGCCGGCGGCCTGATCCCGTCGGTCATGGCCGAGCACGCACCGATGCTCGGCGGCATCTACAACGGCGCCCTTGCCGGTTCGTACCAACCCGTGCAACAGGAGTGGGCCGAGCGGGTGGCCGTGCCCGCGCTCGATCCGCCGGTGGTGGTGATCGGCCTGCTGCCCATGGCCGTCTGGGACCTCACCGGCAAGTTCCCCGACCCGAACGGCGACGCCCAGGACACCTACCGGGCCGCCTTCGACCAGATCGACCCCGGCCACCTCGGCTCGCTCGGTTGGACGATCCGGGAGCGCTCGGCGCTCATCCGCTACCGCCCGTACCTGCGCCGGCCCACCCTCGTGCTCCAAGGGCTGGGGAACCTGTTGGGCGTCCTCGACGACACCCCGCCGAGGCGAGAGCTGAGCCCGTTCGGGATGGACTGGAAGACCGAGACCGACCCGCAGGTGGTGCGCGACAACACCGCCGAGACCGGTGAGGTGTTCGACTACCACAGCCGGTCGCTGCCGGTCACCGTCGACCCCACCAACAAGAAGATCTTCGACCGGATCGCCACCGGCACGATCGACTTCGGCCCGCTCGAGTCGCTGGTCGAGTCGCTGCGCCGCCAGGGCACCACCCCGGTGCTGGCCCTCGGCCCGATCGACCGGTCTGTGCTCGTGGCGAGCGGCGTCGACCTCGAGCCCTACGACGATCTCGTGAGCGAGATCACGGCGTGGGCGGATGAGCGCGACCTGCCGGTGAACGACGCCTTCAGCGCCACCTGGAGCCCCGACGACTTCCACGACCGGACCCACCTCGACCTGGCCGGGTCCAAGCGCTGGAGCGCGCAGGTGGGAGCCTGGCTGGCCGAGCTCTGCCGCGTCGGGACGCTGCCCGACGCCTGCGCGCCGTCACCGTGACCGACGCGGTGACGAGCACGGCGGTCCCCCGCGTCGCCATCGGCTTCCCGGGCCAGGGCGGCGATTGGCGCGCCGGCGTGGCCACCCTCGAGGCCGTGCCGGCCCATCCGCTGGTGCGGGCCCTCGCTGACCGACTCGGCACCGGCACCTGGCAGGAGCTCGACCCGCTCGACACCCGCAACGCACAGCCCGTCACCTATGTGGCCGGCCTGGTCGGTGACGCCGCCCCCCACCCACCACCTCTGGTTGCGGTGGCGATCGGCCACTCCCTGGGCGAGATCACCGCGGCAGCCTGGGCCGGGGCGATCGACCCGATCGACGGGCTCGACCTCATGGTGGCCCGAGGCCGGATCGGCCACGAGCTCCACCGGGAACGACCTGGCGCCATGGTCGCGGTCATGCGCTGGGACGGTGCGCGCGTGGAGTGGCTCCGGCGCCGGGTCCTGGCCGAGGTGCCCGGCGTCCTGGAGGTGGCGGTGGTCAACTCGGACACCCAGCGGGTGCTCTCGGGCGACGCCCTCCTGGTGGAGCGGGCCCTGGAGCTGGCCAACGCCGAAGGCGCCGTGGCCCGGCGGCTGCCCATCGGCGGGGCGTACCACTCGCCGCTGCTGGTGCCCGGTGTGGACCGCTTCGAGCGCCAGGTGCACGAGGCGGTGCAGCGCGACCCCCGGGTGCCGGTGGTGTCGTCGACCTCCCCGCGGCCACATGTCGAGGCCGCCGACCTGGCCGAGAGCCTGGTCCGCAGCCTGGTGCTGCCGGTCGACTGGCCCGCCGCGGTGGCGGCCGCGGCCGGAGCCGGCGCCGAGCGCCTGCTCGACGCCGGCCCCGGCGACACACTGACCCGACTGGCCCGGTTCCTCCCGGACCTGCCGGCATCCGAACCGTGATCTTCACCTCCTTCGAGTACGCCGCCTTCCTGACCGTGGTGGTGGCCGTCAACTGGCTCCTGCCCACCCGGTTCCGGGTCTGGTGGCTGCTCGTCGCGTCGTACGCGTTCTACGCCACGTGGTCGATCCCGGCCATCACGATCCTGCTGCTCACCACCGTGGTCACCTGGGGGGCGGGGCTGACGATGCCCTCGCTCGCCGGCCGGGCCCGAGCCCTGGTGGGCGGGGGCGCCGTGGCGGTGTCGGCCGGGTCGCTGCTCAGCTTCAAGGTGGTGGAGGCGTTCGGGTTCGGCGACCGCGGCGACGCCATCGCGGCCGGGGGACTGGCGGCCGACTTCGTGGTGCCGGTGGGCCTGTCGTTCTTCTCGTTCCAGGCCATCAGCT